>JARRJV010000084.1:0-6881 GCA_037388825.1 Acidiferrobacteraceae bacterium
GGGCCTGGGCCAGGACGTCCGGCCGGCGCAACTGGTTCTGGAGCTTGCTGCGGGACAGGTTGAAGCGATTTTTCCCCATGGGAACCACCGCGGGACCGGCGGCCGGCGAGGGCAGTGCGGCCGCCGAGGAACCGCCTGTGTCCTCATACATCAACAGACTTTCCTTCTTGCCGCCGCGGGAAATGATGACGCGGTCATCGTAGACCGCGGCCAGGGTGACTCCGGTCGTAACCTCGTCGCCGACTGCAAAGGGCGCCTGTTCGCCGCCATTGACGCTGATCAGGGCGTGGCTGTCGTTGCCGGCCGAGATGATGCCGTTCAGCACCAGGTTGAGACTCGATACCGGAATGCTGTCCAGAGCGGGGGTTGCGGCGACATCGGCCTTGCCGAACAAATGGGCCGACACCAATGCGTCCGCCGATGCAGGCGCCGACGGGATCGCGGCCTCGGCCGGCAGGGTTACGGGGGCCACCGGCGGGTGGATCAGGGTCCAGGTCCAATGGGCCGCTCCACTGGCAAGAAGCAGGGCGGCTATGAGATTCAGTACCCTGGGGAACCAGGGTGACGAAGGCAACTCTGGAAGGTGCAGAAATCCGGCGGACACGTATGATTTTCCCTTTCTGAAGGACGCGCAGGCCCTTCGTGGCTCGTTCTACTTTATTATTGCAGGATCAGCCGAAAAGTTACATGACGGCCGCAAAATATTCCAGTAAATAGCTGAAACTTATTCATAAAGTTGTAAAACTGCCGCCGAGGCCATGGGGCTTTCCCGGGCCTCGCGATTGGGGTCAAATACCGCAGTGAGCAAGCCATTCGTCCATCTGCACGTCCATTCGGAGTATTCCCTCTACGACAGCACCGTGCGTATCCGTCAACTGGTTGCGGCTGCCCGTGATCATGGCATGCCCGCCGTTGCCCTGACCGACCTGGCGAACCTGTTCGGTGTGGTGAAGTTCTATCGTGCGGCCCTGGCGGCGGGGGTGAAACCCCTGATCGGTTCTGACGTCTGGCTGGAGAACCCCGTCGATCATCACAAGCCCTGGCGATTGCTGTTGTTGTGCCAGGATCTGAACGGCTACCGCAACCTGTGCCGTCTGCTCAGTCGCGCCTATACCGACGGCCAACACTCGGGCCGGCCCTGCGTCAGCAAGGACTGGTTACGCGGCGCGAGTGACGGCCTGATCGCACTTTCGGGTGCTCACGAGGGTGAGATCGGTCAGGCGCTGATCGGCGGCAATGAGCGCCTGGCGGAAGACCTGCTAGACGAGTACCGCACGCTGTTTCCCGATCGGTTCTATCTGGAATTGCAGCGCACCGGCCAGCCGTACCAGGAGGAACTGGTGCATGGAACTGTCGCCCTGGCGACCCGGACCGGTACCCCGCCTGTGGCAAGCAACCACGTTCACTTTCTCGAACGCGAGGATTTTTCCGTGCACGAAGCGCGGGTCTGCATTCAGGAAGGTCGGGTACTGACCGACCCGCGCCGCCCGCGCCGCTATACGGAGCAACAGTACTTCCGCTCGTCCGGGGAAATGGAAGAGGCGTTCGCGGACATTCCCGAGGCGCTCGAGAATACCGTCGAGATCGCGCGCCGCTGCAATCTGCAGCTTCAATTTGGGACCTACTTCCTGCCCGACTTTCCGGTTCCGGAAGGTCTGACCATTGACGAACTTTTGCGTCGGGAGGCGAATGCCGGGCTGCAAGAGCGGATCACAAGCTCGGAGGCTGCGGGCGAAACTATCGATCGTGAGGAGTACGACCAGCGTCTGGCCCGCGAGCTGGATGTAATCATCAAGATGGGCTTTCCCGGCTACTTTCTCATCGTTGCCGACTTCATTCGCTGGGCCAGGGAGAACGATGTGCCGGTGGGTCCAGGTCGTGGTTCGGGGGCTGGTTCCCTGGTGGCCTACGCCCTCGGCATCACCGACCTCGACCCGATCCGCTACGAACTGTTGTTCGAGCGCTTTCTCAATCCGGAACGCGTGTCCATGCCCGATTTTGATGTCGACTTCTGCATGGAGAAGCGGGACCGTGTGATTGAGTACGTGACCGAGCGCTATGGCAAGGACAAGGTCTCCCAGATCATCACCTACGGCACCATGGCAGCGAAGGCAGTGGTGCGTGATGTCGGGCGGGTGATGGACCATCCCTATGGTTATGTCGACAAACTGGCCAAGCTCATCCCCTTCGAAATCGGCATGACCCTGGACAAGGCCCTGGAACAGGAGCCGGCCCTCAAGGAACGGTACGACAACGAAGAGGATGTGCGCGAGCTGATCGATATGGCCCGGTCGCTGGAAGGGCTTGCCCGAAATGCGGGCAAGCACGCCGGTGGCGTGGTCATTGCGCCGTCAGCATTGACGGATTTCATGCCGCTGTATTGTGAACAGGGCGGCAAGCAGCTGGTTTCCCAGCTCGACAAGGACGACCTGGAAGCGCTTGGGCTGGTGAAGTTCGATTTCCTTGGGCTGCGCAATCTCACCATCATCGACAAGGCGGTGAAGATCATCAATCGGGAGCGCGCTGTCGCCGGAGAAGTGCCACTGGATATCGATCAGATCCCCATCGATGACGTACCCACGTACGAGTTGCTCAAGTCGTGCAAGACCACGGCCCTGTTCCAGCTCGAATCGCGCGGGATGAAGGACCTGATCCAGCGCTTGCGTCCCGATCATTTCGAGGAAATCGTTGCGCTGGTGGCCCTGTTCCGTCCGGGACCCCTGCAGTCCGGCATGGTGGACGACTTCATCAATCGAAAGCACGGACGCGCGCGTATCCAGTATCCCCATCCCAGCCTGGAGGCCATTCTCAAGCCGACCTACGGTGTCATCCTGTACCAGGAGCAGGTGATGCAGATCGCCCAGGTACTCTCCGGATATACCCTCGGGGGCGCGGATCTGCTTCGACGCGCCATGGGCAAGAAGAAACCGGAAGAGATGGCCAAGCAGCGGGATGTGTTTGTCAATGGCGCGAAGGAACGGGGCGTGGATGGCAAGCTGGCGTCAGATATCTTCGATTTGATCGAGAAGTTCGCGGGCTATGGCTTCAACCGTTCCCATTCTGCAGCCTACGCGCTCATCGCCTACCAGACCGCCTGGCTCAAGGCCCACTATCCGGCGGCATTCATGGCAGCGGTGCTGTCCTCCGATATGGACAACACGGACAAGGTGGTCACCATGATCGCCGAATGTCGCGACATGGGCCTGGAAGTCTCCGTCCCGGCAATCAACCGCTGTGGTTATGAGTTCCTGCCGGTCGATGGCGAAACCATCCTGTACGGGATTGGGGCCATCAAGGGTATTGGCGAATCGGCGATCGAAGCTATCCTGCAGGCGCGCGAGGAAGGCGGGCCGTTCGTGGACCTGTTCGATCTGTGTGCGCGCATCGATCTGCGCAAGGTCAACAAGCGCGTTCTTGAATCCCTCATCCGTTCCGGAGCGCTGGATGACCTGGGCGCCCACCGGGCCAGTCTGATGGCAACCCTGGCCACTGCCCTGCAGGCTGCCGGCCAGCACAGCAAGGACCGCGAGGCGGGCCAGGGCGATATGTTCGGCACCGCCGAGATCCAGGCGCCGGCCCACGGTTTCGTCGACGTGCCGGAGTGGAGCGAGGACCAGCGCCTGGAGGGCGAGAAGGATACACTCGGCCTGTACCTCAGCGGCCATCCCATTGCGCGCTATGAGCAGGAGCTGGCGCGCATTACCACAGCCACCATCGCCGCGCTCGACGGCCGCTCCGAACGATCGGTGGTGGCCGGGCTGGTCGTGGGTCTGCGGACCATGCAGACCCGCCGCGGGGACCGTATGGCCTTTGTCACCCTGGATGACCGTACCGGCAGGCTGGAACTGGCCGTGTTCTCCGATCTCTACACGTCGGCGCGCGAACAGCTGGCCAAGGATTCGCTGGTGGTGGTGGAGGGACAGCTGAGCGTCGATGAATATACCGGCGGATTCAAAATGCGTGCGGAGAAGATATATAATATAGATCAGGCCCGTTCTGAATTCGCCTCCCGTCTTGTTATCGACGTCGACGCTGACCGCGCCGGAAACGGCTTTGTCGCCGAGTTGAAACGGATTCTGGAACCCGCGGTACCGGGCGCCTGCCCGGTGTATATCCACTATCGCAGCGGCAATGCGGAAGCGGAGATTGTGCTGGGTGAGGAGTGGACCGTGGACCCGAGTGCCGCGGTAATCGACCGCCTGGCCGACCTTGCGGGGGAAGACCGCGTACGTGTGGTGTACTAGATCGATTCCCGGTTCCGGGTTGATTTGACGCGGACAGGAGAGAAAGGTGTTTTTGGCAAATGAACCAGTATTTTCTTGAATTTGAAAAACCCATTGCGGATCTCGAGGCCAAGATCGAGGCCCTGCGCTATGCCGGCGATGGCACCGATGTAAACATCAGTGAGGAGATTGGCCGACTGGAGGCCAAGAGCCGCAAGCTTACGGAACAGATCTTCGGTGGCCTGAATTCCTGGCAGATGTCCCAGGTGGCACGCCATCCGCAGCGGCCCTATAGCCTGGACTACGTTGGCCGCATGCTCAGCGAATTCCAGGAGCTGCATGGCGATCGCGTGTATGGTGATGACCCAGCCATCGTTGGCGGGTTGGCGCGCCTGGATGGCAAGCCCCTGGTCGTCATTGGTCATCAGAAAGGGCGCGACACCAAGGACAAGGTGTATCGCAATTTTGGTATGCCGCGACCGGAAGGTTATCGCAAGGCCCTGCGCCTTATGCACCTGGCCGAACGCTTTCGCCTGCCCATCCTTACCCTGATCGACACCCCGGGTGCCTACCCCGGCGTCGGTGCCGAGGAACGCGGACAGAGCGAGGCTATCGCGCGCAACCTCTACGTGATGGCCGGCCTCACCGTTCCCGTGGTCAGTGTGGTGATCGGGGAGGGCGGTTCGGGCGGGGCGCTTGCCATTGGCGTGTGCGATCGCCTGCTGATGCTGCAGTTTTCTACCTATTCGGTGATCTCGCCCGAGGGTTGCGCCTCCATTCTGTGGAAGAGCGCGGACAAGGCGGCGGCCGCCGCCGAGGCCATGGGTATCACGGCGCCGCGCCTGAAGGAGCTGGGGCTGGTGGACGAAGTTCTGCCCGAACCGCTCGGTGGTGCCCAGCGCGACGTGGACGCCATGGCGGCTACCCTGAAATCGGCGCTGATTGCCCGGTTCAACGAACTTACGCGCATTGAGCCCGATCGCCTTGTCGAGTTGCGTTACCAGCGGCTGATGAAATTCGGTGTCTTCCAGGAAAAAGACTAGGGTCCTGAACGTCGATTCCCTGGCGGCGGAACTGGACCGTCTGCCCGGGCCGCCGTCCCACGCCCTGGTGCTGGCCTTCAGCGGCGGTGTGGACTCCACCGTACTCCTGCACCTGCTCGCCGGGCTGCGTGATCGTCGCGACCTGCGACTGCGGGCAGTGCATTTCGATCATGGAATCTCCCCGGAAAGTCGCGCGTGGGCGCAGTACTGCGTTGGTGTCTGTGATGAATTGGGCGTCCCACTCAAGGTCGAGCGGCTGGACATTCTCCTGGATGGACAGGGCCTGGAGGCGGCGGCGCGTTCGGCGCGCTATGCCTTCCTGGAGCAAGACCTGGATGCCGATGAACTTCTGTTGACCGCCCATCACCGCGACGACCAGACCGAAACCCTGTTGCTGCGGCTGTTCCGCGGCGCCGGTACCCGGGGCCTGGCCGGTTTGCTGCCGGTGAGAGATTTCTCCCGTGGCCGGCTTGCCCGACCCCTGCTCGGATTCACGCGCGCGGAGATTCGCGCCTATGCCGATGCCCATGGCCTCCAATGGGTGGACGACGCCAGCAATGGCGACACCGCCATGGACCGCAATCACGTGCGCCACGAGTTGTTGCCGGCCCTGCGGTCCCGTTGGCCCGGCGTGGACTCCGTCCTCGCCCGAAGCGCGGGACTACTGGCGGATCAGCGCGAGCTGCTGGAAGAGCGGGCACGGGAGGATTGGCAGCTGTGCCAGCGAGGCGATGGTCTCGCATTGTCGGCCTGCTCAAACCTGTCCGACCCGCGTTTGCGCAATCTCCTGGTCCATTGGTTGGCCGGAGAGTCACCTTCGATGCAACATATCGAGCAAATTGCCCGTCAGATCCGCCATCCCTCGGCCACGGCCCGTGCTGTGGTTCGCTGGCCCGGAGGCGAGGTGCGGCGCTACCGGGATCACCTGCAGTGCAGACGTGTCCCGGGCGAAGGGGCTGGGTTCGAGTATCTGTGGGACCCCTCGGAACCGTTGGAAATTCACGCCGCCGGAATCGTGCTACATTCCCGTGCCGTTCTCGGCGCGGGCCTGGCCCGAGAGCGGCTGGCGCAGCCCCTGCGAGTCCGTAATCGCCAGGGAGGAGAGCGTTGCCGGCTCCCGGGGCAGACCCACAGTCGCCCGGTCAAGAAACTCCTTCAGGAAGCCGGTATTCCTCCCTGGGAACGCCAGCGCCTGCCATTGCTCTATGTTGGCGAGGATCTGGCTGCGATTGGTGACCGCTGGGTCTGTGCCCCGTACGCCGCCGGTTCGGGAGAACCGGGTTTCGCGCTCCGGATCGAGAGAAAACCGGCGTAGAATCGTTTTCCCGTCGATTTTGTGCGTCGAAAGTGCGGTTGTGGAAAGCCATGGCATTTGGTAGTTTTTACTTCCGTTTGGGGAACATTCCTTCCTCCTCCACCTGAACGGGCTCATGACCAAATTTGTATTCGTTACCGGCGGTGTCGTTTCCTCATTGGGGAAAGGCATTGCCTCCGCCTCGCTTGCCGCACTGCTGGAAGCCCGCGGGCTGAAGGTTACCCTGCTCAAGCTCGACCCCTATATCAACGTTGACCCGGGCACCATGAGCCCCTTCCAGCATGGGGAGGTGTTCGTCAC
>JARRJV010000084.1:6951-7443 GCA_037388825.1 Acidiferrobacteraceae bacterium
CGTCACGGAGGATGGTGCGGAAACGGATCTCGATCTGGGTCACTACGAGCGTTTCGTGCGTACCACCATGAAACGCAGCAACAATTTCACTACGGGTCGCATCTACGAGAATGTCATTGCCAAGGAGCGTCGCGGCGATTACCTGGGCGCGACCGTGCAGGTCATCCCTCACATTACCGACGAGATTAAGCGTTGCATCATCGAGGGGGCCAACGGGGCCGACGTGGCCATGGTAGAAATCGGCGGCACGGTGGGCGACATCGAATCGCTGCCGTTTCTCGAGGCCATTCGCCAAATGGGCATCGAGCAGGGTGAAGGCAACTGCATCTATATCCATCTCACCCTGGTGCCGTTCATCGCCGCCGCGGGTGAACTGAAGACCAAGCCGACCCAGCACTCGGTCAAGGAACTGCGATCCATCGGTATCCAGCCCGATGTTCTCTTGTGCCGCAGCGACCGGCCGCTGCCAGAAGGGGAACGCCGCAATATCGC
>JARRJV010000085.1 GCA_037388825.1 Acidiferrobacteraceae bacterium
AAACGGTGGCGAACACCGTGGCCAGCAGTTTGAAATCCATGGATCGTTCTCTCTCGAAAGTTTATTTAACTTGGTCTTGGGAAATTGGTCACGCCAACTCCTTCGAAGCGGGGCAGCGCCGGCGCAGGCAACAGCCGGAACAGCGCGGCCGGGTGCGGCACACGTCCTTGCCGTGGACCACGATCAGGGCGTGGTACTCATTATATAGGGCCGCATCCTCGCCCAGGGACTTCTCGAACAGGGCGCGCAGGTGCTCGTAGCCCTCGTCGCCGGCGATCAGCCGCATGCGCCGAAAGATGCGACGCGTATAGGCGTCGATGACGAACACCGGCCGGTCGAAGGCGTACAAAAGGATGTCGTCCGCCGTCTCCGGGCCGACGCCGTGTACGTTAAGCAGTTCGCGCCGCAGCTCGTCCGTGGGCCGCTTGGCGATCGCCTTCACCCCGCCCTGCTCCACCAGCCACTGGCACAGGGCCTTGACCCGTTTCGCCTTGATATTGAAATAGCCGGAGGGCTTGAGCCAGCCCGCCAGCTTGCTGGCACGCGCGGCCAGGATCGCCTCGGCCGACAGCGCATCGTTGCGCTTGAGGTTGGCGAGTGCCTTTTCCACGTTGGTCCAGGCGGTGTTCTGCGTCAGCACCGCGCCGACCATGATCTCGAACCGGGTGTCGCCGGGCCACCAGCGCTGGGGGCCGTAGGCATTGAGCAGCAGGTCGTGCGCCTCCCGCAGGGAGTGGGCCACAGTCATCGAATGGCTCTCATCTCCGGCGCGGGCGCGGCGGCCGGCGCTTGTTGCGGGCGTGCTTCTTTCGCGCCGGCCTTTGCTGTCTGCGTTCGGGCTTGAGGCCGACCTTCTCGAGGAGGGGCGCACGCAAGGGTGTTGTCGTCCAGCTGTTCCCAGTTGCCGACACGGAGGTTGCGCGGCAAGCGCAGGGGGCCGAAGCGCACGCGGGTCAGGCGGCTGACCTTGACGCCGACCGCGTCCCACATGCGCCGCACCTCGCGGTTGCGGCCCTCGTGCAGGGTGACGTGATACCAGTGGTTGGCGCCCTCGCCGCCGGCGTCGACGATGGTATCGAACTTCGCGAGGCCGTCTTCCAGCTCAACGCCCTTCTTCAACTGCTGCACCATGTCGTCCGTGACCTCGCCGAGCACGCGCACGGCGTATTCGCGTTCGATCTCGTAGCGCGGATGCATGAGCCGGTTGGCCAGCTCGCCGTCGTTGGTGAGCAGCATCAGGCCCTGGCTGTTGAGGTCCAGCCGGCCGACGGCGACCCAGCGGCCCGCCCGCAATCCAGGGAGATGATCAAAGATCGTGGGACGGCCCTGGGGATCGGAGCGCGAACAGACCTCGCCCTCGGGCTTGTAGTAGACCAGCACCCGCCGGCGCAGGCCTTCCTGAGGCAGGTTCACCGGGCGGCCGTCGACGCGGATCTGTTGCTCTTCGGTAACGCGGTCGCCGAGCTTGGCGAGCTTGCCGTCCACGGACACGCGCCCGTCGGCGATCCATTGCTCCAGTTCGCGGCGCGAACCGTAGCCCAGGCGCGCCAGAATCTTTTGCAGTTTCTCCCCCGGGGGCGCGCCCTTGTCGTCGCCGTGCGGGGAGGGGCTCACTCGTCTTCCCTCTCGTCCTCGCCCGCTGTCTCGTCCGCCGCCTCGGTTTCGTCCTCGTGGTGCGCGAGGACTTCCGCCTCGGCGCCCTCCTCTTCGGAAGACCCTTCGCCCTCTATACGGGCCTTCGCGTCGGCGAAGTCCAGGGACAGGTTCAGCTCGCGCGAGATCTCGTCCAGGTCGCGCAGTTCCGACAGCGGCGGCAGGTCCGACAGGGAACGCAGGTTGAAGTGCTCCAGGAAGCCGGGGGTCGTGCCCCACAGCGCCGGATGGCCGGGCACGTCGCGGTGGCCGACCTCGCGGATCCACTCGCGCTCCTGCAGGGTGCGCATGATCTCGCTCGACACGGTCACGCCGCGGATCTCCTCGATGTCGCCGCGGGTCACGGGCTGGCGGTAGGCGATGATGGCCAGGGTTTCGAGCAGGGCGCGCGAGTACCGGGCCGGCCGCTCCTCCGACAGGCGCGCGACCCACTCGGCATAGCGTTCGCGGCTCTGGAAGCGCCAGCCCTTGCCCACCTGGCGCAGTTCCACGCCGCGCTCGGCATAGTCCTGTTCCAGTTCCGCCAGCGCCGCCTTGATGGCGTCGGTGTCGGGCTGTGCGCCTTCCGGAAACAGCGACTGCAGTTTCCTGATCGGCAAGGGCTTGCCGGCGACGAACAACGCCGCCTCGAGTATGTGTTTCAGTTCTTTGTTGGATTCGGACATCAGCCTGCGGCCTTGATATGTATGGGCGCGAAGGGTTCCTGCTGCACCACGGTCACCAGGGACTCCTTCAGCAATTCGAGGATCGCGAGGAAGGTCACGACCACGCCCATGCGGCCCTCCTCGAGATCGAACAGGTTTTCAAAATTGACGAAGCCTTCGCTGTTCACATGGTCCAGCACCCGGGTCATGCGCTCGCGCACCGACAGCGCCTCGCGCTGGATGTGGTGATGCTGGAACAGGTCGGCGCGGTCCAGCACCTTGCGGAAGGCGCCGAGCAGATCGGTGAGCGAGACCTGCGGCTGGGGCCGTTCCACCCTCGGTCCCTCGAACTCGGCCAGGGCCATGTGCACGTCGCGCCCCATGCGTGGCAGCTCGTTCATTTCCTGCGCCGCGCGGCTGTAACGCTCGTACTCCTGCAGGCGCCGCACCAGCTGCGCGCGCGGATCCTCTTCTTCCTCTTCCCCCTCGCCTTCCGGCCGCGGCAGCAACATGCGCGACTTGATCTCCGCCAGCATCGCGGCCATGACCAGGTACTCCGCCGCCAGTTCCAGCTTCGCGTTCAGCATGAGGTCGATGTAGCCCATGTACTGGTCGGCGATGCGCGCGATCGGGATATCGAGGATGTCGATGTTCTGTTTGCGGATCAGGTACAGCAGCAGATCCAGCGGGCCCTCGAAGGCATCGAGGAATACCTCCAGTGCCTGCGGCGGGATGTACAGGTCCTTGGGCAGCTCGGTCAGGGCCTCGCCCAGCACGATGGCGAACGGCATCTCCTCCTGCTGCGGCGCCTCCTTGCCGTTGGGCCCGTCGGTTTCCGGCGGCGTGGTCGTGGTCGGATCCATCAGCGGTACTCCAGGCCCATGAAGCGTCGCACCTCTTCCATGGTGTCGCCGGCGATCTCGCGCGCGCGGCGGCAGCCGTCGTCGACGATGTCACGCACGGTCTGCGGGTCCGACTGCAGTTGCCGGGCGCGCTCCTGTATCGGTTTCAGTTCTGCCAGCACGGCATCGATCACCGGCTGCTTGCAGTCCAGGCAACCGATGCCGGCACTGGTGCAGCCCTCGGTCACCCACTTGCGTTTGTCCTCGTCGGAGTACACTAGGTGCAACTGCCACACCGGGCACTTCTCCGGGTCGCCGGGATCGGTGCGCCGCACCCGCGCCGGGTCCGTGGGCATGGTGCGCAGCTTCTTCTCGATCTCTTCCGGGTCCTCGCGCAGGGCGATGGTGTTTTCGTACGACTTGGACATCTTGCGTCCGTCCAGGCCCGGCATCTTCGCCGCCGGCGTCAGCAACGGCTGCGGCTCGGGCAGGATGATGCGCCCGCCGCCCTCGAGATAGCCGAACAGTCGCTCGCGATCGCCGAGGCTGATGTTCTGCGCGCCGTCGATGAGGGCGCGCGCCTTTTCCAGCGCGTCCTGTTCGCCGCGCTCGGTATACGCGGTGCGCAGTTCGCGGTACATCTTCGCGCCCTTCTTGCCCATCTTCTTGATGGCCTGCTCCGCCAGTTCCTCGTAATCGGGTTCGCGCCCGTATAAATGGTTGAAGCGCCGCGCCACCTCGCGCGTCAGCTCCACGTGCGCCACCTGGTCCTCGCCCACCGGCACCATGCCGGCGCGGTACATGAGGATATCCGCCGACTGCAGCAGCGGGTAGCCGAGAAACCCGTATGTGCCCAGGTCCTTGTCGCGCAGGGCCTCCTGCTGGTCCTTGTACGTCGGTACCCGTTCCAGCCAGCCGAGCGGCGTGATCATGGACAAGAGCAGGTGCAGCTCCGCGTGTTCCGGGATGCGCGACTGCACGAAGATGACGGCATGGGCCGGGTCCACCCCGGCGGCGAGCCAGTCGATGACCAGCTCCCACACATTCTTCTCGATGATCGACGGGTCTTCGTAGTGGGTCGTGAGCGCGTGCCAGTCGGCAATGAAAAAGAAGCACTCGAACTCGTGCTGCAACTGGATCCAGTTCTTCAGCACGCCGTGGTAATGGCCGAGGTGCAGGCGGCCCGTCGGGCGCATGCCGGAGAGCACGCGCTGCGGTTGTCCGGGTAATGGGGTGTTCATTCAGTCGTCAGCGGATCGGTATCGGTAGTCCTGCCGAACCGGGTGGTGGCGCCGTTTCCCGGTCGTCCCGCACGCGGTACCGGCGCAGTATAGCAAGGCCGGGCTTCTTCTTGAACGCGGCGTTTCTTGCAGGTTTTACCCAAGATTCAGACACCTAGGCGGCAAAGGGCACGGGGTTGCCCTTGCCCTCGCGCACCACCCGGGCCTCGCCGTCGTGCAGCTCCACCACCGTCGTGGGCTCCAGGTCGCACGGCCCGCCCTCGATGATGAGGTCCACCTGCTTGCCCAGCCGGCGCTCGATCTCCTCCGGGTCCGTCAGGGGCGTACTTTCCCCGGGCAGGATCAGGGTCGAGCTCATCAGCGGCTCGCCCAGTTCCGCCAGCAGCGCCTGGGTGATGGCGTGGTCCGGGATGCGGATGCCGATGGTCTTGCGCTTCGGGTGCTGCAGGCGCCGCGGTACCTCGCGCGTCGCCGGCAGGATAAAGGTGTAGGCGCCGGGGGTGTGGGCCTTGAGGATGCGGTAGTCGGCATTGCCGATGCGGGCATAGGCCGCGATCTCCGACAAATCGCGGCACACCAGGGTGAAGTTGTGGTCCGCGCCCACGCGGCGAATGGCGCGGATGCGCTCCATGGCCGCCTTGTCGCCGATGTGGCAACCGAGGGCATAGCTGGAATCCGTGGGGTACACGACCACCCCGCCGCCACGAATGATCTCCACCGCCTGGCGGATCAGCCGCACCTGCGGGTTTTCGGGATGAATGTGGAAGCACTGGGCCATGGCACAGGAGGGCGCCGCGGCGCCGGAGCCCGCGCGGTACCGGGAGAGTTCGTTTATTCCTTCTTGCCGTGCTTGCGACTGCCGGACGGGGGTTCCGTGCGGCGGGTACGACGCTCGTGGGTAAGCTTGTGCAGTTGCTGCCCGGCCCAGTCGCGCCCGCCGAGACCGAAGGCCAGGCCGAAGGCAAGCATCACCCCTGCGAGCAGAATCAGGAATGCCTCTTCGAGGATGGCGGTACGGATCTGCAGCTGGCCAAGGGCGATGACCACCACGAAGGCGACGATGGCATAGCGCGCGATGCGCGCGATCAGGGGCGCATCATGGAAGCCGACACTGTGCGCATAGGCAAACAGGATATCGGAAATGAAGCGGGCGAAGTACAGCCCGATGGTCAGGATCAATACGGCGACGATGACCTTGGGCACAAATTGAAGGATGGAGTCGAACAGCTTCGACACCGCATCCAGGTGCAGCGCGCTGGAGGCGATCAACAGCGTGGTCAGGATCACGGTCCAGTACACCAGCAGGCCGATCAGTTCTTCCGCGGTATGCTTCACCCCGCCCTGCTTCAGGAACCCGCTGATGCCGGAGTGTTCGGTCAGGGTGTTGAACTTCATCAGGTGCAGGGCGCGGACCATGGCGCCGCGCAGGAGTTTGGCCACGATCCAGCCGACGAACAGGACAACCACGGCCGTGATCAGCTGTGGGGCAAAGTCCCTGAACTGCTCCAGGTAGTAGCGTGTCGTTTCGAAAACGCTGACCTGATCCATGTACTCCTCCGCGACTGACCGGTCTGGTTAAAGGCTGTTACCGGCGATCATATCATGGTGTTCCGCCTGTGCGTGCGGCCAGTCGTGCCACACCGGCGTGCACTCCTCCGGCATGGGCGCAAGACGGCCGAGGTCACGCCAGGCGAGCTCCGGCCCGTGGTAATCCGAGCCGGCCGAGGCCAGCAGTCCGAATTCCACTGCCAGGCGCGCAAAGCGATCGGTCTCGCCGGGACGGTGGCTGCCCGAGACCACTTCCACCCCTTCACCGCCGGCCTCGCGGAACTCGGCGAGCAGGCGGCGCATCTGGCCGCCACTGAAGGGATAGCGCGCCGGGTGCGCCAGCACCGCACGGCCGCCGGCACCACGGATCCACGCCACCGCATTGGCCATGGCGGTCCACTCGGTGGGCACATAGCCGGGCCGGCCCTTGTGCAGCCAGCGCTTGAAGGCACGGCCGACGTCCTTGGCGTGACCGTCGTCCACGAGAAAACGGGCGAAATGGGTGCGGCTGAGAATGGTGCCGGTGGCATAGGCGGAGGCACCCTCGTACACCCCTGCGATGCCGGCCCGCTCCAGGCGGGCGGCGATCTCGCGGCCGCGCTCGTCGCGCACGGCCCGCAGCGAGGCCAGCCCGTCCTGCAGTCCGGCGTCGTCCACGTCCACGTTCAGACCGACAATGTGGATGGTGCGGCCTTCCCAGGTGGCGGAGATCTCGACGCCGGGAATCAGGACGAGACCGGTCCGGTCCGCCGCCTGCCGCGCCTCGGCGATGCCGTCGGTGACGTCGTGATCGGTCAGGGCCAGTACCGACACGCCGTTGGCCGCCGCCCGCTCCACCACCTCGGTGGGCGAAACCGTGCCATCGGAACGGGTGCTGTGGCTGTGGAGATCGTGGCTGCGGGCCATGGAAACCGTGTGAAATCGGTGAAAAAGCTGCGTCGCAGCATAACATGAACCTTGGCCGCGTTGCCCTGTCGAAGCCCAGGTGTAACAATAGCGCGGCTTTTTTCCTGGAACCGGCATGAAATTCCTGTTCGACTTCTTTCCCCTGCTGCTGTTTTTCGCGGCACTGAAGGTGTACGACATCTACGTCGCCACCGCGGTGGCGATCGCGGCCGCCATTATCCAGGTGGGCGTGCACTGGGCGCGCAAGCGCAACTTCGAGGTTACCCACATCGTCACCCTGGTCATCGTGACCGTGTTCGGCGGGCTCACCCTGCTGTTGCACGACGATACCTTTATTAAGTGGAAACCCACGGTCGTGTACTGGATCTTCAGCGTGATCCTGTTCGGCACCCACTTCATCGGCGAGCGCACCGCGCTGGAACACCTGCTGGGCAAGCAGGTGGAACTGCCGGAACAGGTGTGGACACGGCAGAACGCCGAGTGGGCGGTCTTCTTCCTGGTACTGGGCGTGCTCAATCTGCTGGTTGCCTTCTACTGGATTCCGCACTACTTCCCCAACCTGGACGTGAAGACGCAGAACGAATACTGGGCCAGCTTCAAGGTGTTCGGCACCACGGGCCTGACCTTCGTCTTCGTTATCTACCAGGCCTTCCGCATGGCGCCCCACATGCAGACCGGAGACAAGTGACATGCTGTACGCGATCAACTCCACCGACGTGCCGAACAGCCTGCCGCTGCGCAAGTCGGCGCGGCCCAATCACCTGGCGCGCCTGGAACAGCTGAAAGAGGAAGGCCGCCTGGTGCTGGCCGGACCCTACCCCGCCGTGGATGCCCACGATCCGGGTGATGCCGGTTTCAGCGGCAGTCTCATCATTGCCGAGTTCGAATCGCTGGAAGCGGCCAAGGCCTGCCCCTATGTCGCCGCCGGTGTGTATGCCGAGGTGAAGGTCAAACCCTTTCGCCAGACCCTGCCGTGAGCGACCGTATTGAACAGATCGAGCAGCGCCTACGCGCGGCGCTCGACCCCGAGTCCCTGGACATCGAGGACGACAGTCACCTGCATGCCGGCCATGCCGGTGCGCGCGGCGGCGCCGGGCACTACGGTGTCATGATTGTATCGAAAGCCTTTTCCGGACTGGGCACCGTGGAACGACATCGCCTGGTGTACGATGCGGTGCGCGACATGATGCCGGCCGAAATCCATGCCCTGCGCATCAGCGCCCATGCGCCGGACGAGATCTGAATCCGACCCCACCACTCATCTTTCAACAAGGACCTCAATCAATGAAGATTCGAAACCTTTCCATTACCGTCCTGCTCGTGTCCGCCGCGCTGCTCGCTGCCTGCGGACAACAGGGCTACAAGGACAAGAGCGCGACCGTCGCCACGGTGCCCGTGGCCGCCAACGAGCAGGAGCGCAAGCAGGTCATCGACCAGCTGGTGACCGGCCAGATTCTGGCGAACTATGCGCGCAAGGAGAAGCTGAACCAGGACGCCGATTTCTACGTGGCAAGAAAATTCGCCAACCGTTCCCTGCTTGCACGGGCCGCCATCGGCAAGTACCTGGAGGAAAACCCGGTCACACCCCAGCAGGTGAAGGCACGTTACGAAGAACTGAAGAAGGAAAAGCAGCTCAAGGTCAGCCACATCCTGGTGAAGAGCGAGGATGAGGCCAAGGCCGTACTCGCCGAACTGAAGAAGGGCAAGTCCTTCGCTGCCCTGGCCAAGGCCAAGTCCATCGACGTGGACTCCGCCCAGCGCGGCGGCTCCCTGGGCTGGATCACCCGCGGTGCGCTGGCACCGGAGCTGTACGATTCCGCGATCAAGCTGAAGACCGGCCACGTAGGCCAGGAACCCGTCAAGTCGCCCTATGGCTGGCACGTGATTCGTCTGGACAGCACACGCGCGGCCAAGATCCCTCCGTTCAGCCAGAAGATCGCCCAGGCCCTGCATCGGCAAATGCAGAGCGAGGACATCCAGACCTTCATCAAATCCCTGAAGAAGAAGGCCAAGATCGACGTGACCGAGGCCAAGAAGGCCCCGCCGGCCCCGGCAGCCGCCCCGGCCCCGGCCCCGGCCCCGGCCCCGACTCCGGACAAGAAAGACAGCAAATAGCCTTCCCGCGTGGTACGGCGG
>JARRJV010000086.1 GCA_037388825.1 Acidiferrobacteraceae bacterium
CAGGCAGAAAGGTGTTTTGTTACACGTCGACGCAGTCCAGGCGGTCGGAAAATGTGAACTGGACCTGGAACGGGTACGGCCCGATCTGTTGTCGATTTCAGGTCACAAGTTGCACGCACCCGCCGGAATCGGTGCGTTGTATGTACGCAAGGGCCTGAAGTTGCCGGCGCAGCTGTTCGGTCACCAGGAGCGGGGCCGTCGTGGCGGTACGCCGAACGTGAGCGGCATCGGCGCCCTGGGCACCGCGTGCGACTTGATCGCGAGAGACGGTGCTGTGGCCGTGGCCCACATGCGCGCCTTGCGGGCGCGTCTGGAGCAGGGAGTGACGGCGAACATCCCGTGCGCGCGCGTCAACGGCGGCGGGGCACCGCGTGTCGCGAACACGAGCAATATTCGATTTGGCCAGCTGACAGCGGAGATCATCGTCGATCGCCTGGACCGTGCCGGGATCTGCGTTGCCCTGGGCGCCGCATGCACGGCCGGAGGGAATGAGCCGTCCCACGTATTGCTGGCCATGGGCCTCGACCGGGAACAGGCCGAGGCATCCGTACGCTTTTCCACCAGTCGCTACACCACCACCGCAGAAATTGATCGCACGATTGCGGTGCTGACGGAAGTCGTCGGCAAGCTGGAGGCGGCTGCGGCCTGATTTCAAAACCGTGTGCAAAAGGAAACAAAGATGAAAGTCATGATCCGCCGCAACGGCGAAGGCGTTCTGTCGGCCTACGTGGCCAAGAAAGACCTGGAGGAACCCATCGTGTCGCTGGAAAAGCCCGAACTGTGGGGAGGGCGCATCACCCTGGCCAACGGCTGGGAGCTTGAGCTGCCGGCGATGCCTGCGGAAACGGGCTTGCCCATCACCGTCGACGCACGGCGAATTGGATCCTGACCATGTCCATCGAAGACAGCGAGATGCTTGAGATTGAGGCCTTTCTGGCGGCCGGTGATGCACGTGCGGCGGAATTCCGCCTGCGTTTTCCCGGCCTGTCGTTCACGCCCTGTTCCTCCAGCGACATGAACGGCGAGCGACCGTACAGCAGTCATGCGGATTTCGATCTGTACCTGATCGATGGCGGCGACCACTGCGTCCAGTTCACCACGGATCCGGCCAATGCCACAGGCATCGTGGTGGCACGCCACCCGCGCAAGCGGAAAACGGCCTGAGAGGCAGGGAAATCCTATGGACGTCTACACCATCCCGTTTTCGGACCCGGACATGAGCGAGGCAGAGATCGGCGCGGTCAGCGAGGTTCTGGCATCGCCGCGCCTGAGCCAGGGTCCGGTGGTGGAAGACTTCGAGACCGCCTTTGCCGCCTGGCTGGGACGCAAGCACGCGGTGGCTGTGGCCAGCGGAACCCTGGGTCTGTTGTTGACACTCAAGGCCCATGACATCGGCCCCGGGGACGAAGTCGTCGTGACGCCGTATTCCTGGCATCAGATCGCCCAGGCCGTGGCGCTCTGCGGGGCGACCCCGGTGTTCACCGACATCGACTACTGGAGTGGTACCGCCGTTGCGGAGAAGGTGGAGGCCGTCGTTGGCGCCAATACCCGCGCGCTGCTGGCGGGCAACACCAACGGGCATCCCGCGCCGTGGCGAGAACTGCGCGAAGTGGTGCAGCGCCATGGCCTGGTACTGATCGAGGATTCGACCGAATCCATCGGTTCCACCTATGAGGACCAGGCAACCGGAACCTTTGGTGACTGTGCCATATTCGATTTCTCCCAGCCGGGCGCCCTGGTGTGCGGCGAGGGCGGTATGGTGGTTACGGACAACGACGATATCGCCGCAGGCCTGCGCCAGTGGCGGAATCGACGACTGGACGAGCGCGCATCCATCGTCGCCGGCACGTATACGCCGTTTCAGGCGGGGGTCAGCGATCTCACAGCTGCGATCGGCCTGACGCAGTTGTCGCGCCTGGAAGGAATCCTCGAGCGTCGTCGCGAGATAGAGCAGTACTACTACAAGTATCTGAAGTCCTTCGAGGGCATCAAGGATCCGTACGTAGCCCCTGATGTCACCGCGGTACATTGGTTCGTCTACACGGTACACCTGGGTACGCGCTTCACCCGTTCGAGTCGTGATGCCATCGTCGATGACCTGCGTGGAGCAGGAGTGGAGGCCTACGCCTACTGCCAACCGCTGCACCGGCAGCGTTACTACCTGGACCGGGCGCCGGCGGACAAGAAGTTGTTTGTAACCGAGAAAGTCGCGGATCGCGCGATAGCGCTACCCTTCCATGCCCATCTTACGGAGGACCAGGTCGCGTTCATCGTCACAACGATGAAGGACTCCTCCGTAAATGTTGGTGCTGGTGCGGCAATCTATCTGTAATTGAAGGAGAGTACGATGGAAAACGATCGCGTCATTGTGCATGTGAAATTCGCTCCTGACGGAACGGTAGTCGATATCGGCGAACGCCCGCAGCAGCTGAGTCCGCAGCAGTGGTTCGATGCCCTGTGCAACCACACCGCCGGCGGCTACCAGCCCCTGGCTGGCGGTCGCGCCCTGTATCAGTTGCCGCGCACCGAACTTGAGGCCCTGAAATCAGGCGCCGGGGAGCAGGTGTCGAAATGAATACGGAAACGCTGGAAGAAATCCGGAACGGGATCGCCGCAGGGCGCGTTGTTCCCTATCTCGGTCCGGGTATGCTGGACCTGCTCGAAGATTGCGCCGTACCCGTGTCGCCCGAGGATCTGGTGGAACGGCTTGTGGCCAAGGCGAGTGTCCCGCACAAGATCCGCGGCAACCTCACGGCGGCGGCGCAGTTCATCGAGAACTTCAAGCACCGAAAGACAGTGAGCGCGGCGATGACCGAGGCCTTCAGCGCCCCCGGATCCCCTGCATCGCTGCACAGCTATCTGGTCATCGTACATGCCTGGTACGACGATGTGATGCGCCAGGCAATGGCGGGGCGTACCGATACCTGGGGCATGATCCAGGGGGTGAGCCAGGCGGAACACTTCGGCACCTGGGATCACTACTATGACTCTGCCGGCGAGGCGGTTGAGCCGCAGGACTCCGAATCCTGGGAAACGGTGCTGTATGAGCCCATCGGTGCGGTCAAACCCGATGCCAACTTCATCGTGTCGGATTCCGACTACGTGGAGGTGCTGACCGAGATTGATATTCAGACACCGATCCCGCCGGCTGTGCAATCCATCCGCACCGGGCGATGGTTTCTTTTCCTGGGTTGCCGATTCCGCAGTCAGCTGGAACGCGCGTTTGCCCGCCAAATCATGAAGCGATCGAGCCACCGGCACATCGCCGTACTGGCCGGGGACTTGACCCGAAACGAGGCGCGCTTTCTGAACGAGCAGAATATCGAGCGCATCGATCTGCCGCTGGCGGAATTTGCGTCCCTGTTGACCAGCTGCGAGTCGCCGTCTCTGACAGCAGCCGAGGCATCCTGAAGCGAGGGCTCCCTAATGGGTATAAAAATCTTTTGCCGCTGTGGTGCGGACATCACGAATGAGATCACGGCCTACGACAAGGAAACCAGGACCTTTCACTGGTTCGAGTCGAATGACGTGGAATGCGCCGATTGCGCCGGCAAATGGGGCAAAGCCGGGGTAGACAAGCCCGGGCGAAGCGAAAAGCGACGCGGTTTCCTTGATGTGTTGCTGATGCAGTAGGGATGCTGACGCGCGAGAAACAGGGCTAGGCGCGGGTCGCTCCGGGGGACGCGGCATGCAAGAGGACTCTTCACCACCGCGTACCGACGCGTCAATCGCGGGGGTCCTTGTCGGGGAACCGGACTCGCGCGACGTTCCCGCCATGCTGGAGCTGCTGGCGGAGTTGTTCCGACAGGAGCGTGACTTTCGCCCGGATCCCGACAAGCAGCTCCGTGCGCTGCGCCTGATCCTCGCCAATCCCGAAAAGGGCCACCTGTTCGTTGCCCGCACCCGCGGCCGGGTGGTGGGGATGGCCACGGTTCTGTCCACCGTCAGCACGGCCGAGGGGGGTCCGGTGCTCCTGCTGGAAGACGTCGTCGTCTCCGCCTCCTACCGTGGCGAAGGAATCGGTCGTGTACTCGTTGACCACCTCCTTCAGTGGGCGGCGGAACAGGGGTTTTTGCGCGTCAGCCTGGTGACGGACGCCGACAACCACGGGGCGCATCGCTTCTACGAAAATCTCGGCTTTGTGCCGTCAGAGATGAGACTCTTTCGCCGCAATCTCGGTTCGTCTCCAATGTAGGCAAACCTACGGTCCAGGCCGGTCTGGAACCGGGCATGGCTGCTGCCGTACACAGGTTTCGTCATCCCGCTCTTCTTCCAAAGCGGCCAGTCCAATCCAGCGACGAACGCGCTCGCGGTCGAAGCCGGCCTGGCGCCGGCCATCGGCCTCCATCAGTGGACGGCGGATGAACAGGGGATCGGCCAGCATCAAATCGAGCGCCATCTCCGCGTCGAGCTGTTCCGGCACGATCTCGCCCGACTTGACCCGCGGCGCGGCGCGGTTGATCCATTCGGCCACGGGCAGATCCCCGAAGAAGCTGCGCAGCTGTTCCCGTGTCCAGGCCTCGGTCAACAGACTTCGCGCGATCACTTCATGACCGGCGGCCTCGAGCAGTCTTTTTTGCCGCGTATTGTTCGCGCAGCCCGGTTTCTCGTAGAAGATGACGGTGGTCACGATATGGCTCCGGAAGGCTGTTTCTTCAGATTCATGGCAATCTCCAGCAGCGCCGGCGTCTGCAGTTCGATCTCCTGCTTCACGGCCGGGTCGAGCTTGGCGAGCCAGCGTGCTGGAATGGCGTCAACGCCGTAGGCGGCGCCGGCCAGCATTCCGGCCAGGGCACCCGTGGTATCGGCGTCGTCGCCGCGATTGACCACGCCGATCAGGCAATTCTCGAAGCTGTCAGTGTGAAAGAAATAGTGCAGGACAGTCTGCACGGTTTCGACGACGTAACCGGAAGCACGGCCGGGGTAGGGGTCAAAACGGAATTCACGGTGGTTGGCGATCAGGCGGTTGGCCTCCGCGCGGCAGGTGTGTATGCCCCCGCCCAGCAGGAGTTCCCTTGCCATGCGTCCGAGGGCGAGGGTGGCGGCATCGGACAGCGGGTGATTGTGCGTAATGTGACACTGGGCCAGGGTCGCGCGCTCGAATTCATCGTTGTCCATCAGGGTGGCGAGGGCCACGGGCAGGTTGCGCATGCAGGCACCATTACCGGCGTCCGTTTCGCTGGGCAGAGCCTCCAGGCTGCCCTCCAGCATGAAGCGGCGGATACCGCGACGACAGGTATTGCCGCAATCGACGGGCTTGGAACGCAGCCAGGCGACGAAGGCATTGGCGGCGGCGCCGGCGTCGAAGCCGCCGGAATCCACGATGGCGCCGCCGAGTGCGAGCGCCATACCGGTGTCATCGGTCACCTGTCCCGGCCTGAGCTTCAGCCAGCCACCGCCACGCATGCTGCGGTGCATCCCGTAGGCGGCGGCAATTTCGTTCGGGGTCATGAACTCGACGGTGGCTCCCAGGGCGTCACCGACGGCGAGACCCAGGTACGCTCCGAGCGCGAGCCGCTGTATCTCTTGCAGATCCATGTCCGATGGCGCCGTCAGGCTACAGCTTGTCGATGGAGAGGTGGTAATCGCCCCCGACCACGAGGTACTCGGCCTCACCGGTCAACGGGTGAGCCGGGAGAAGATCGCGAAAGAACACCACCTTCGCCGCTGGGACATGGGCCTCCACGACGATGTCGCCGAAGGTGTCGGCGACTCCCCGATCGGCCGTAAACGACACCAGATTGTTCAGGCGCATGACCGCAGTTCTTCGTGTCGGTCGCTCGACAATGTCGTGTTCGCGGAAATCACGCATCCCGCGGAACAGTCGAATGTGGCGCGATGCTGGCCGGCGGAAGCGGCGAAGCGACCATTGGCAGAATTCGTACAACAGGTCGAGCTGGGCATTGATGCTGTTGTTGTGGTAGCGGTTGTGCATCTTCTCCTCGATATAAGTTGCCCAGGCGGGAGACCCGACCCGTCCGATGGCGGCCTTGTGGAAGACCGGTGTCAGGCCGAAACGGCTTTCCACCCAGCCCTTGAATACCGCGCCCGCCGGACTGTTGGCATCGAAACCCCAGCCTTCCAGCAGCCGGCGATAGCTGGAGCGATAGCGTCGCCGCTGCCGGGTCTCCGGCTCATTGATGGCGAACACGGCGCTCATGTACTTCTCGAAGGCATCCGCGGCCTGTGCCCGGTCCGATGCCTGATCCAGCATTTCGAACAAGGCCGGATTGGTCTCCCGCACCCCGGCAATGCGCAGGCGAAGCGGGTGCTCATTGAAGGCCGCGCTGGCGAGCAGACCGGTGGGAATCCCGACGAGATTCGTCGAATGTTCCCGCCAGACAGTCGGGGCCATGGCCAATGTCATCGGCTTGCGAATCGGTTCGCAGACTCACCGTTCGGATCTAGGCGATCTCAACCGGGATGGAGATCGGCGCCGATTTCCCCAGGGCCAGGTCCACCTTGCGACGAACTGATTCCACCGTGAACGGCTTGGCTACCAGGCCGTGCGCGAGCGAGCCGACGCAGGACTGCGCGAAATCATCCCCGACACCTTCGGTGACCAGCAGCACCTTGGCCGCCGGGTAGGATGCAGCCAGCTCCTCCAGCAGGGCCGTTCCCCCGACACGGGCGATGTCGATGGCGAGCAGCACGACGTCCGGTACACCTGCGTCTTTGCTTTTGGCGTGGGCCTCATCCACGCTCGCCAGTTCGTGGGTCTCGTGTTCGTCATGCAACATGAATTGCAGCGCGGCACGAGCGATCTCGTCCTCATGCACCACGAACACACGATGGTTCTCCACCGCCCGGGAAGTCTCGACGCCGATCTGCATATTCCGTTCTCCAAAGTCGCGTGTGGGACACGTGCTTGGGAAAGCAAATTTCATTCCCGGCCGGGTCTATTTCAAGCGCCCGGCCATTGCGCCGAAAACCGCGACCACAGGGCCGGGCGGCCGTAGCCGCGCGTAGGGAGCATTGTGATTCGTGTTCCGTTTGCTACAGCGTCATGTGCTTTGTCGGATTTGTAACACCTTGTAGGACCGTGCCGCGGCGCCGTGTTTCCCGGTTTTTCGCGGGTTTCAGGCGAATAAAGACCCTGCTCCGGGTCTGGCACGGCGGTTGCTAAACAGGGGGTGCGCAGTAAACGTTTTACCGGATTTGTAACCGATACGAAGACCTACAAAGTGTTACTAACTTCCAGTGATGCCGGTGGCGTGTTTGCTGGCAAGCAGTAGCAGGCACGAATGAACACAAGGTTAAACACTTAGGCTCTTTAAGGAGGTCAAGATGTCGGACGGTTTGAGACAAATAGCGTTTTACGGGAAGGGCGGTATCGGCAAGTCCACCACGTCGCAGAACACGCTGGCGGCGCTCGCCGATATGGGTCAGAAGATCCTCATCGTCGGTTGCGATCCGAAGGCGGATTCCACGCGGCTCATTCTCCATGCCAAGGCACAGGACACCATCCTCAGCCTGGCGGCCGAGGCGGGCAGCGTCGAGGATCTGGAAATCGAGGACGTGATGCGGACTGGCTACAAGGACATCCGCTGCGTGGAATCGGGCGGTCCGGAGCCGGGCGTGGGTTGTGCCGGTCGCGGTGTGATCACCTCGATCAACTTCCTCGAGGAAGAGGGTGCATACGACGGCATCGACTACGTCTCCTATGACGTGCTCGGCGACGTGGTGTGCGGCGGTTTCGCCATGCCCATTCGCGAGAACAAGGCGCAGGAAATCTACATCGTCATGTCCGGCGAGATGATGGCCATGTATGCGGCCAACAACATCTCCAAGGGCATTCTCAAGTATGCCAATTCCGGCGGTGTGCGCCTGGGCGGCCTGGTGTGCAACGAGCGCCAGACCGACAAGGAGCTGGAACTGGCCGAGGCGCTGGCCGCGAAGCTGGGAACGCAGCTGATCCACTTCGTGCCGCGGGACAACGTGGTACAGCACGCCGAACTGCGCCGGATGACGGTGATGGAATACGCGCCCGACTCCAAGCAGGCCGCGGAGTACCGCACGCTGGCGGAGAAGATCCACAACAATGCGGGCAAGGGCATCATTCCGACCCCGATCACCATGGATGAGCTGGAAGAGCTGCTGATGGATCACGGCGTCATGACGGAGGTGGACGAGTCCGTCGTCGGCAAGACCGCAGAGGAACTTGCGGCAGAAAGCGTAGCGTAGTGGCAGGCGCCTTGCCCGGGTCCGTTTGCGAGTGCGGATCCGGGCCGGGCACCGGTCCTGGACCGAGGACCCCTGCGCATGGCGCCGGATTGAGGGCGCGGCGGTATTCGCAGGAGTTTCACGGGTAAAGAGGGTTTCAGATTAACGATTAGGTAGGAGGGCGAAATGAGCCTGACAGTCGAGCAAAAGAAGGAACGCAACAAGGAATTGATCGAAGAGGTGCTGAAGGTCTATCCCGAGAAGACCGTCAAGAAGCGCAAGAAGCATCTCAACGTCTACGAGGAAGGCAAGCCGGATTGCGGCGTCAAATCGAACATCAAGTCCATCCCGGGCGTCATGACCATCCGTGGTTGCGCCTATGCCGGATCCAAGGGCGTGGTCTGGGGACCGATCAAGGACATGGTGCACATCAGCCACGGTCCCGTCGGTTGCGGCCAGTATTCCTGGGCGGCGCGCCGGAACTACTACATCGGCACCACAGGTGTCGACAGCTTTGTCACCATGCAGTTCACCTCCGACTTCCAGGAGAAGGACATCGTCTTCGGCGGCGACAAGAAGCTCGACAAGGTGATCGACGAGATCCAGACGCTGTTCCCGCTGAACAATGGTGTCAGCATCCAGTCAGAGTGCCCCATCGGCCTGATCGGTGACGATATCGAGGCGGTGGCGAAGAAGAAATCCAAGGAGTATGACGGCAAGACCGTGGTACCGGTACGGTGCGAGGGCTTCCGCGGTGTGTCTCAGTCCCTGGGCCACCACATCGCGAACGACTCCATCCGCGACTGGGTATTCGACAAGAGCGACGACAAGCATCCCGAGTTCGAGACCACGCCCTACGATGTCGCCATCATCGGCGATTACAACATCGGTGGCGATGCCTGGGCCTCGCGCATCCTGCTTGAGGAGATGGGCCTGCGGGTGATCGCCCAGTGGTCCGGTGACGGTTCCATCGCCGAGCTGGAGAACAGCCCGAAGGCGAAGCTGAACGTGCTCCACTGCTACCGCTCGATGAACTACATCTCGCGCCACATGGAAGAGAAGTACGGAATTCCATGGGTGGAATACAACTTCTTTGGCCCGAGCAAGATCGAGGAAAGCCTGCGCAAGATCGCCAGCCACTTCGACGACAAGATCAAGGAAGGGGCCGAGCGCGTGATCGCCAAGTACCGTCCCATGGTCGACGCGGTGATCGAGAAGTACAAGCCGCGCCTGGAGGGCAGGACCGTCATGCTGTACGTCGGCGGACTGCGTCCCCGCCATGTGGTCGGCGCCTACGAGGACCTGGGCATGGAGATCACCGGCACCGGCTACGAGTTCGGTCACAACGACGACTACAGCGTACGACCAACTACGTGAAGGACGGGACCCTGATCTACGACGACGTCACCGGTTACGAGTTCGAGCAGTTCGTGGACACGCTCAAGCCAGACCTCGTCGGTGCGGGCATCAAGGAGAAGTACGTGTTCCAGAAGATGGG
>JARRJV010000087.1 GCA_037388825.1 Acidiferrobacteraceae bacterium
CCGACCTCGACACCCCCTTAAGCACCTATCTCAAGCTGGCGCGTCACGCAGACGGATCGCGCCGCTATTCCTATCTGTTCGAGTCCGTACAGGGCGGGGAGAAGTGGGGCCGATACTCCATGATCGGCCTTCCCTGCCGCACGGTGGTGCGCGTCATGAATTCAGAGGTGTCGGTAGAACGCGACGGCGAGATCGTGGAGCGTTCGCAGGAGGACGATCCGCTGGGCTTCATTGAGCGGTTCGCGAAGCGTTACTCGGTACCGGAGATCGAGGGCCTGCCCCGATTTACCGGTGGTCTCGTCGGTTACTTCGGCTACGAGACGATCCGCTACATCGAACCGCGCCTGGCCGCGCGACCGGCCAAACCGGTGGACGTGGAGACACCCGATATCCTGCTCATGGTGTCGGACGAGGTAGTGGTGTTCGACAATCTGACGGGCAAGCTCTATATCGTCATCCATGTGAATCCGGAAATCGACGATGCCTACAACAGGGCAAACCGCCGACTGGACGAGCTCGTCGGTCGCCTGTACCACGATCCGCCCGAGCGACCAGAGGCCCATGAGTCCCGGACCCTGAGCGAAGCCGACTTTGAATCGGTTTTCGGCGAAGAGCCGTTCAAGCGCGCAGTGGAGCGGGCGCGTGAATACATCCGGGATGGCGACATCATGCAGGTGGTGTTGTCCCAGCGTCTGTCGGTACCCTTCACGGCACCATCCCTGGATCTGTACCGCGCCCTGCGCACACTCAATCCTTCTCCGTATATGTATTTCATGGACCTGGGCGGGTTCGAGGTCGTGGGCTCCTCGCCCGAGATCCTGGTGCGACTGGAGGACGATGCGGTGACGCTGCGCCCCATCGCCGGTACCCGTCGCCGCGGTCGCGACGAGGCCGACGATCTGCGGCTGGAAGAGGAATTGCTGGCCGACCCCAAGGAACGCGCCGAGCACCTGATGTTGCTGGACCTGGGGCGCAACGACGTCGGTCGGGTGGCTGCCACCGGCAGCGTGCGGGTTACCGACAGCATGGTGATCGAGCGCTACTCCCACGTGATGCACATTGTGTCCAATGTATCCGGTCAGTTGCGTGAAGGCCTGGGGGCGCTCGACGTGCTGCGCGCCAGCTTCCCGGCCGGCACGGTCAGCGGGGCACCCAAGGTGCGCGCCATGGAGATCATCGACGAACTCGAACCGACCCGCCGCGGCGTGTACTCCGGTGCCGTGGGTTATCTCTCCTGGTCCGGCAACATGGATACGGCCATTGCCATTCGCACGGCCGTGATCAAGGACCAACGCCTCTACATTCAGGCCGGCGGCGGCATCGTTGCCGATTCCGTTCCGCGCCTGGAATGGATGGAAAGCATGAACAAGGCGCGCGCGATCTTCACCGCTGCGGCCATGGCCGCCGCCGGGATCGACCGGCGCGGGGAGAGCTGACATGTTGCTGATGATCGACAACTACGATTCGTTTACCTACAACCTGGTGCAGTATCTGGGCGAGCTCGGCCAGGACGTGCGGGTGTTCCGCAACGATGCCATCACCACCGACGAAATCGACGCGCTGGCACCGGACCACATTGTTGTCTCGCCGGGACCCTGTACACCGAACGAGGCCGGGGTGTCGGTGGAGACGATCCAGCGGTTCGCCGGTCGTATCCCGATCCTGGGTGTGTGCCTCGGCCACCAGAGCATCGGGCAGGCCTTTGGCGGCAAGATCGTCCACGCAAAAGAACTGATGCATGGAAAGACCTCGGAAATCCATCACATCAACGCTGGCGTATTTGCCGGATTGCCGAATCCCTTCGTGGCCACCCGCTACCATTCGCTCGTGGTGGAGCGTGAGTCCTTGCCGGACTGTCTGGAAGTGACGGCATGGACGGCGGATGAGGAGATCATGGGGCTGCGACACCGGGAGTTTGCCGTCGAAGGGGTGCAGTTCCACCCCGAGTCCATTTTGACCGAGCATGGTCACCAGTTGCTGAAGAACTTTCTCGACCAGCACTGAGGACCTTCCTTTTTGCCGGAGCCACCGTCGCGGGTGAACCCCGTGCCGGTGGCGAGGTCGTTACAGAACAATGAACCAGCAAGGCACATCCGACCGGGAATCGACATTGCATCTGGCGCTGATCATCGCGCTGCTGTCCATGCTTGCGCCGTTTTCCATCGACACCTATCTGCCCTCGTTTCCCGACATCGGCCACGAACTGGGAGTGACCAGCCTCCAGCTGCAACAGACTCTGAGTCTGTACCTCGTGGGGTTCGCCTGCATGACCCTGGTTTACGGTCCGTTGGCCGATGCCTTCGGTCGCCGTATCGTGATCCTGTCGTCGGTAGCGGTGTACATCGTTACTTCCGTCGGCTGCGCCCTCGCCAGTGACTTTCACTGGCTGCTTGCCATGCGCATCGGCCAGGGCGTTTCCGCCAGCGGCGGTCTGATCGTGGGACGGGCCGTGATTCGCGATGCCTTCTCCGGCAGTCGGGCCCAGCGCGCCCTGTCCAATGTGATGCTTGTGTTTGCCTTGGCGCCGGCGGTCGCGCCCATTATTGGCGGCTGGTTGCACAGTCTGGCCGGCTGGCGTTCCGTGTTCTGGTTCCTGGCGGGTCTTGGCGTGTTTCTGTGGCTGCTGGTGGCAACGCGTTTGCCGGAGACCCTGGCGAAGGAAGACCGTCATTCGGCGCATCCGAAGCAGATTGCCCGTTCCTATGCCCGTGCGCTGCGGTCGGCCCGTTTTCTGATACTGGTCGCGATCTTCTCCCTGAATTTCGGCGCGTTCTTTCTTTATGTCGCCGGATCGCCGGTGGTGATCTACAAGTTTCTCGGATTCGGGGCACACGATTTCTGGGTCATGTTCGTGCCGGTGGTGTTGTGCCTGATGCTGGGCGCGTTCCTGTCCGGACGCCTCGCCGGCCGACGGACTCCCGTGCAAACCGCGAGCATCGGTGCCGTACTGATGTTCATCGGCGCCACGCTAAACGTGTTGTCGTCCCGGTTCCTGCCGGTCGGGCCCGTGACCATTCTCGTTCCGCTCGGCGTGTACGTGACCGGCATGGCGCTGTCCATGCCCAGCATCAGCCTCACCGCCCTGGATGTTTTTCCGCATCACCGGGGGCTGTCTTCGGCGCTGCAGGGCTTTGGCCGGACCTTGTTCAACGGCCTGGTCGCGGGGGTGATCACGCCGCTGGTCGCGGTGACGCCGCTCACCATGGCAGTGACCATGTTCGGGCTGAATCTGGCCGGGGTGCTGATGTGGCTGATCTGGAGGCAGCGCTATCGGAACCTGGAGCCGGAGGGTGCTTGACCCTGGTCGGGCATGCACGACAGAATCGCAGGCTCTCCCCGATCTGCACAAAACGAGAAAGACTATGGATATGCCAGCAGCCATCCGTGCCGTCACCGAGCACCGGGACCTCAGTATTGATGATATGCGCTCTGTTATGCGCACCATCATGACCGGCGAGGCCACGCCGGCGCAGATCGGCGGATTCCTGATCGGCCTGCGTATGAAGGGAGAGACGGTGGATGAGATCACTGCCGCCGCCGAGGTGATGCGCGAGCTCGCTGCCCCTGTGGTGGTCGAGGGACCGCATCTGGTGGATACCTGTGGTACCGGCGGAGACGCGGCCAATACCTTCAACGTGTCTACGGCGT
Source organism: Acidiferrobacteraceae bacterium (assembly GCA_037388825.1). Lineage (NCBI taxonomy): Bacteria > Pseudomonadati > Pseudomonadota > Gammaproteobacteria > Acidiferrobacterales > Acidiferrobacteraceae > Acidiferrobacteraceae bacterium. Next base: position 3,649 of record JARRJV010000087.1, read on the forward strand.
CGGCGCTGGTTACCGCCGCGGCCGGCGCCCAGGTGGCCAAGCATGGCAACCGTTCCGTATCCAGCAAGTCCGGAAGCGCCGATGTGCTTGAAGCGGCGGGGGTCAATCTGGACCTGAGCCCGGACCAGGTGGCCCGGTGTATCAACGAGGTCGGCGTCGGCTTCATGTTTGCCCCCAAACACCACGGTGCGATGAAGCACGCCATCGGCCCGCGCCGGGAAATGGGGGTGCGTACGATTTTCAATCTGCTGGGCCCGCTGACCAATCCCGCCCATGCACCCAACCAGGTGATCGGCGTATTCAGTAATTCCTGGGTCGAGCCGGTGGCCGAAGTGCTGGGCCGTCTTGGCAGCCGACACGTGATGGTGGTGCACTCCCAGGACGGGATGGACGAGATCAGCATTGGTGGCCCCACGTTTGTCGCCGAGCTCAAGGACGGCAAGGTCGAGACCTATAATGTTGCGCCGGAGGATTTCGGTATTTCCGCCGCCGACATCGCGTCCCTCAGTGTGGACAGTGCCGAAGCCAGTCTGGACGTAATCAAATCGGTTTTGGCCAACGAGCCCGGACCGGCCCATGACATCGTTCAGCTCAATGCCGGCGCCGCCATCTATGTGTCCGGCCTGGCCACCACGCTTGCCGAGGGTGTACGCCGGGCCGGCGAAGTGATCGCCTCCGGCGCGGCGGGCGAGAAGCTCGATGCCCTGGTGGCGATCTCGCAGAAGCTGGCATCCTGAGCGGGACGATGGACGGGGTACCCGATATCCTCAAGCGCATACTCGTGCGTAAGGCCGAGGAGATATCCGCGCGCACGGCGCGCACGCCACTGGAGGCCCTCAAGCAACAGTGCGCAGATGCGGATCCAACCCGGGGCTTTGTTCGTGCGCTGCGCGCGCGCGTCGATGACGGCCGCCCGGCGGTTATCGCCGAGATCAAGAAGGCCTCGCCGAGCAAGGGCGTACTGCGCGAGGACTTTGATCCCGCCGCGATCGCCGAAAGCTATGCGCGTCACGGCGCCGCGTGTCTTTCGGTCCTCACCGACGTCGATTTCTTTCAGGGTGCCGATCAGTTCCTTCGGGATGCACGAGCGGCCTGCGCATTACCGGTCCTGCGCAAGGATTTCGTGCTGGATCCCTATCAGGTGTACGAATCCCGCGTCCTGGACGCCGATTGCATCCTGCTGATCGCCGCCGCACTTGGGGACCAACAGATGGGTGAGCTCTACGGACTTGCCCGGGAACTGGGAATGGATGTGTTGGTGGAAGTGCACAACGGCGATGAACTGAACCGGGCGCTGGCGCTGGATCTGGACATGATCGGCATCAACAACCGGGATCTGCATACCTTCGATACGCGCCTGGAGACAACACTGGATCTTCTGCCGGACATCCCCGGGGATTGCCTGGTGGTTACCGAGAGCGGTATCCACACCACCGACGATGTGCAACATATGCGCAAGCACGGAGTGAATGCCTTTCTTGTCGGCGAGGCCTTCATGCGCGCAGCGGATCCGGGTGTACGTCTGGCCGAGCTGTTTGCTGGTGACACGATTACAGAAGGACAAGAGAAATGAAGACGACCGTACGCTGGGCCGGTGAGGCCAGTTTCGTTGCTGAGACCGAGACCGGACATGAGCTTGTGATGGATGGATCGCCGGAGCATGGCGGCCGGAACAAGGGGCCGCGGCCGATGGAACTGGTCTTGACCGGCATGGGCGGCTGTACCGCCTTCGATGTGGTGCTCATCCTGCGGCGATCCCGGCAGGATATCCGGGATTGCGTCGCCGAGATCGATGCCGAGCGTGCAGACGAGGTCCCCAAGGTGTTTACCCGAATCCACGTACATTTTGTGGTTAGCGGCCGGGACCTGGATCCATCGCGGGTGGAACGTGCGATCAAGCTGTCGGCGGAAAAATACTGCTCCGCCTCCATAATGCTGGGAAAGACGGCCGAGATCACGCACGACTTCGAGATCGTGGAGGTGGAGTCATGAGCAAGCGACCCGGAAAGACCAATGGCCTGCGTCACGTGGCGCTGTTCGTTTCCGAATTTGAGGCCTGCGAGCAGTTCTACACCGAGCTGCTGGGCATGGAGGTGGAATGGCGCCCGGATCCGGATAACGTTTACCTCAGCGGGGGCAGTGACAACCTCGCCCTGCATCGCGCATCCGACGGTTTCGCGCCGGCTGCCTATCAACACCTGGATCATATCGGTTTCATGCTTGCCGACATCGACGACGTGGATCGCTGGTACGAATTTCTCAAGGGCGAGGGCGTGACCATTCGCAAGGAACCGAAGACCCATCGCGACGGCGCACGCAGTTTCTACTGCGCCGATCCGGACGGGAATACGGTGCAGATCATCTACCATCCGCCCCTGGCGGATGTCCGCTAGACCCAGTAGCTGGTGTTGGTGAACACCTTCGAGGCGAGCTTCATCAGGCGCTGAACCGGACGCGGGAAGCTGGCGGCGCCGGCGGTGATGGCGGTGGTGGCGTGGCGGCCTTCGTCTTCCCGCATCTGCTCCAGGATAGCGCGGCTCTTGCCATCGGCGGGCGACAGCCGTTGCAAGTGGCCCTCCAGGTGACGCACCACCTGTTTCTCCGTCTCCGCCACAAATCCCAGGCTCCAGCGATCGCCCGCGATACCGGCCAGGGCGCCCAGGGCGAACGATCCGGCATACCAGAATGGATTCAGGTAGCTGCGGTGGCTGTCCAGTTCACGAAGCCGTTCCGCGGTCCAGGCGATGTGATCGTTTTCCTCTTCTGCTGCCTGCTCCATCTTCTTGCGAACCTTGGGCAGCCGTGCAGTCAGGGCCTGGCCCTGATAAAGCCCTTGTGGGCAGATCTCACCGGATTGTTTGATGGGCTTGAAACGCCCGGCCAGGTCGCGGTCTGACGACGAAAGTTGCACG
>JARRJV010000088.1 GCA_037388825.1 Acidiferrobacteraceae bacterium
GGGGCACTTCCGTGTACGCGTCCATGCCTCCAAAAAATATACAAAGCGGCCACTTGGAGGGTCAAGAAAGGTTAATGGTATTAAGTCGTTATTTCGTGTATTTGATTTTTCTATTCAGCGACTTATAGATTTCGTGAATATTCAACACATTGAATATTTTTCAATTTTAGAGCAAGAATCGGTCAAGGCCTGCATCTCCAGGAGAACACCCTTTTGACGGAGGCCCTGCATTCTGTCACGCCCCATCTCAACTTTACGGTCGAGGCCTCCGCCGGCACGGGCAAGACCTGGCTGCTGACAAGCCGCATCATCCGTCTGCTTCTGCAAGGCGCGACGCCGGGTTCCATCCTGGCCATCACGTTTACCCGCAAGGCAGCGGCGGAGATCCGGGAACGAATCGAGCAACGGCTGCTGGAGATGGCGCTGGCGGACGACCCCGCCCTGATTGCATCCCTTGCCCAGCTGGGCCTTGAAGACCCCGATTCTGCGATCCTGCAGCGCGCCAGGGGATTGTACGAGACCTTTCTCACCGCCGAACATGGGGCGCGAATCTCGACCATACATGCCTTTTGCCAGGACATCCTGCGGCGTTTTCCGCTGGAAAGTCGATTGCCCCCTGCATTCCAGGTCGTAGAAACTCCCACGGAGGCTCAGGAGGCGGCGTGGAGTTCCTTGATGCGGGAACTCAGTAGGCTTCCGGAGGAGCACCCCCTCTCCCGCTCTTTCGATCACCTCCTGCAATGGCTGGCGAGTTCAAGTGCGGTGCGAGAGGCTCTGGTCAGCTTCGTCGAACTCCGGGGCGATTGGTGGGCCTTCACTGAAGAATCCGGCGATCCCGCGGTCTGGGCCACGAGCGTCCTGGGAGAACAACTGCAGGAAACCGGCAGTCTTCCGGATGAACAGTCACTGCGCGACGACCTTTCCCAATACGCTGATCTCATCGGCCGCCATCCGCCCGCGACTTACCAGCAGCGAGCGCAGTTGTTGCAGCAGGCTTTGGAGAATGCATCGGACGGCGTGGATACATGGCTCGCGGCAACAACCTCCGTGTTCCGCACAAAAGATGGAGGCCGGCGCGCACTCAAGGCCAGCGCGGCTCTAGAGAAATCCGTCGGTGCCGCCGGGATGGTACGCCTGCTGCAACTGCATGGGCAACTTGGTGATGCCATGGACCTCTGGATTGATCTGCAGCGACGCTCGCAAAACCTCGAACGCAATCGCGCCTGGTACACCTGCGGTCAGGACCTGCTGGCGCGGTTTCAGGAAGCAAAACTCCAGCGTGGCCAGCTGGACTTCACCGATCTTGAATGGCAAACCTATCTGTTACTCAACCGAAGCCGACACGCGGAATGGGTGCAGTACAAGCTGGACCAGCGCATTGACCATCTCCTGATCGACGAGTTTCAGGACACAAACCCGGTCCAATGGCATTTGCTGCTGCCGCTACTGGAGGAACTTGCCGCAGGAAATCCCGAACGACCCCGCAGCGTCTTTCTGGTCGGAGATACCAAACAATCCATCTATCGGTTCCGACGCGCGCAACCGGAACTCTTCAACCAGGCGAGGACCTGGATGCAATCCACGATCGAAGCCCACGACGCTACGCAGATAAGGTCTCGCCGGTCCTCGCCCGTCATCATGGAGTTCGTCAATCTGATTTTTGCACACAGCAAAGATCAGGACGAGGTCCATCCCTACCCGTTGCCGGATTTTGCAAGGCACGACACCCATCACGAAGACCTGTGGGGTCGTGTTGAAGTGTTGCCCCTTACCGAACCTCGCAGGACTAATACGGATTCCGATTCGGGTGAGTTTCGCGACCCCCTGCTCCGACCACGCAAAACCCCGGAAGACCCGGACACGGCCGAAGGCGAACAGATTACCGCAATCATACGGGAAATCCTCCATCAACCAGTCTCGGTGAATGGTTCGGTACGACCGGCCGACTACAGTGACTTCCTCATCCTCGTACGGAACCGAACCCATGTCGGAAGGATTGAACAGCAGCTGCGGGACGCATCCATTCCCTACTCCGGCGCAGCCCGCACGCCGCTGGCGCAACTTCCGGAAGTCGCCGACATCCTGAACCTGCTCGGCGTATTGATGTCGCCTATGGACAATGTGGCACTGGCGTCGGCGCTGCGCTCACCGGTATTCGATTGCGCGGAAGGCGACTTGATGGAGTTGGCGCGCCTGCCTGAGCCCTGCTGGTGGCACCGCTTGCGGGAACTGGTTCATGATTCACCCCGGTCCAAAGACCGGCTGGTTCGCGCCTACCGCCTGTTGGATTCCTGGCGCTTGCTGGTCGACCGCATCCCGGTACACGATCTGCTGGACCGGATCTATACAGACACCAACCTCGTCCAGCGCTATCTGCACGCAGCTCCGCCGCATTACCGGAACCGCCTTTCGGCAAGCCTGAATCAGGTACTGGATCTTGCCCTGGAGCTGGACGGCGGACGCTATCCCGGTCTGTCACGATTCATCCGTTCCCTGGCACGCTCCTCATCCAGCCCCGCCCCGGTGGACCCAAAGGGCAGGCAATCGGGACAAGTGCGCGTCATGACCATACACGGAGCCAAGGGGCTGGAGGCACCGGTTGTGATACTGGCAGACGCCGCGCGCGTGGCGAGCGAGCCGGGGGGTCGACGCACACGCCCGGTCGTTGCCTGGCCCGCCGGTGTGCGACGGCCAAGCGCACTTCTGATTGCGGGTCGCGAGGACGAGCGGGACGACTACACCCGCAAGACGCTCCACCGGCTCTCCCGCGAGCAGCAGCGCGAAGAGGCGAACCTGCTCTATGTTGCCCTCACCCGGGCACGCCAATACCTGTTTGTCACCGGAACCCGGCCCGGAACCAGCGATCTCGGATGGTACGGCCACATCTCGCGTCGACTGCAGCGGGCGGGCAGCACAAGCGGCCGGTCCGTCCCGAATCTACAGATTGACACAAAGCAGGAGCAGGATGCCGACGGGGCTCTCGCTCACTTCATCCTCGATTTTGGCGCACCACCGCAGTCGGTACAGCCGGCAGCAACGGCGCAGACCGAGCCCAAACCGGTGGACGCGCGGCTTGGCCACCCGCTTTCGACCGCCCGCGCGGACGACTTCATTAACCCGAGTGCATCCATTGCAGCCACGGAATTCGATTTTCCACGGGAGGAAGCCCTGACGTCTCCACAAGCCGGGCAAAGTGCCCGGGAACGCGGGATCCTGATTCACAGCGCCCTCGAGATTCTCGGGGACATCGCGGACCGTGACGACGCACAGAATCAATGGCGGCTGGGTTCCGCCGGGATACCGGCTGCGATACTCGATTCCTGCTGGGCAGAGGCGGCTTCCGTGATCGATGACGAGGCTCTTGGCAAATTCTTTGATCCGTCGACATATCAGTGGGCGCGGAACGAATTGCCCATACTCTACCGGGATAGGGAACGCACCGTTTCCGGCGTGGTCGACCGCCTCGTGGCGAGTGATCAAACCATCTGGCTACTCGACTACAAGACCCATTCCCATGCGACCGCCGACACCGCGCCCGTGATCGCGAGGAACTACGCGGCGCAACTTCGACTTTATGCCAAAGGAGTCTCCCGGCTTTGGCCGAAATACGAGGTGCGGCCAGCCGTGCTCTTCACCGCTTGCCGTATCCTTGTCCCGGTGGAAATGGACTCAAACGGGGGCTAGGTCCGTGGCTGGGCGACAACAACCCGGTTCCGGCCATTGTGCTTTGCTGAATACAGGGCGTTGTCGGCATAGCGGAACAGGATTTCGCCCGGATCGCTTTCGTCCGGATGATCCGGACCCAGGCACGCTACCCCGACGGAGGCCGTAACGGCGACATCTTTGAGTTCTGCGGTCTCGAATTCCACCGCGGCGATATTGCCGCGAATGCGATTTGCAATTTCCGCCGCCTCCGGCAGATCGGTATCCGGAAGCAGAAGTACAAATTCCTCCCCCCCATAGCGCGCCAGCACATCACTGCTGCGAAGGACAAACTCGAGCTCGCGCGCAACCCGTTGCAGCACGCGGTCGCCGGCCTGATGGCCATAACCGTCATTGATCTTCTTGAAGTGGTCAATATCGACAACCAGACAGCTCAGGCTCAAACGGGTTCGACGCCACCGATCGGCCTCTTCCACGACGCGGCGTTCGAAAAAGCGTCGGTTCGAGATTCCGGTCAATGCGTCGGTGAGACCGTCCAGCTTGAGTCGCTCGTGGCTGACAACATTGTCTATGCACAAGGCCGTAATAGCGGCCAGGTGTTCAAGCAGGTCCGTGGCCGCGCCAGGCTCGAAATGTCCGCCGCGAGGACTGCACTGGTTGAGGCTGCCAATCACTTCACCCTGGGCAATCAACGGCACCACAGCCACAGAGCCAATCACACCTTTGGGCGAGGGAAACAGCGACTGATGGCGAACCGGGTCAAACTGGCCCAGCCAGGGGCGAAACGGTGGCGGGAACACGGCGTCCAGAGCCCCAGCCGGGAGGGCGATGAAACTGCCATTCCATTGCACGTCCGGCTCCTTCTCCAGCATCCGGCTCAGTTCGTACTCCGGATCAAGACAGGCCACGGTCACGTAGTCTACGGTACCGAAACGGTTGATAAATCCGTCGACCACGACGTCGATCAGACGACCCAGGGACCGCACCTCGAGCATCTGGCGCTCAATGGTGTTGAAGCCGGACCAGATATGCTCATTGCTGCGAACCTGATCCTCAAGCAGGTTCAGGCGCCTCTGAAGTGCGCGATATTTTGTTGCTTCGTCATCCATAAAGGTCCAACCGGCCGGACAAGCGCGGACTGCCTAGTTTGCATGGCAGCCGATTCCGGTCATATTTCGGTTCCACTCCTGGATATGTATACGGAAAATATACACCAGGCGACAGGCCTCCTCCACGCAACAAGGCCTTTTCGAAACCGCCTATTCCCGTTCTCTATCGGCAATTACCGATGCAACGCGTGACTTCAGCAGCACCGAGTTGAATGGCTTGATCAGATAGTCATCTGCGCCGAGATCGATACAGCGCTTGACGCTTTCAACATCGCTGACGGCGGTCAGCATGATGACCGGCAACCGGCGGGTACTTTCGTCCTCCTTCATCGTGCGAAGTACCTGGTAGCCATCCATTTCCGGCATCAGGATATCGAGAAGCACCAGATCAACATCTTGCTTCGCGATAGTATCCAGACCCTCGCGCCCACTGGACGCAGTCAGCACCTCGTAGTCATCGCGCTCCAGACGCCGTGAAAGCATGTCCTGGTTCATGGCGTTGTCGTCGATGATCAGGATGTGGCGCTTCGGCCCGGAACCGGTTTCCCTGCCTTCGCCCTCCCGTTCCGGCCGCCCATGCAATACCGCCGCGATACGGGACTTCACAAATGGAATGTTGAACGGCTTCGTCAGATAGTCATCCACGCCAAGCTCAAGACATCGAATTACGCTTTCGATCTCGTGGACCGCAGTGAGCATGATTACCGGAATCGCCCGCGTGCGCGGATCTTCCTTCAGGGACTGCAATACCTGGTAGCCGTCCATTCCAGGCATCAGAATATCCAGAAGGATCAGGTCCACATGATGATCGGCCAGGATGTCGAGCCCGTCACGTCCGTCGCGCTCGACCAGTACCTCGTACCCTTCCCTGGACAGTCTTCGGGAAAGGATGTCGCTGTTCATTACGTTGTCATCAATGATCAGCAGTGTCCCCTTGCCGGATTCCGGTTGCCTAGCCATCACCCTGCGCCGCCTTCTTGCCAGACTTGCCGCCCGGTTCGTCCTTCGAGACTTCCAGTACACCTGAATTCCGCAAATGGGAGACGATCTTGTCGACCAGCAGCTGCACCGATTCCTGGTCCAGCAGCTTACGCTTCGCCGGACTTCCAAATCTTCCAGAGCGCCCCCACACCTGGTCCCCAACAATTACCGGAATACCACACAACTCCCGGTCCTGGGCGAGCAGGTCACGCAAGTTGCCTTCACCGGATTCGGAATGCTCGTTCCAAAGAAGAACTGCGTCTGGAATATTCCTGCGCGCGAACGACAGCGCTGCCGTTCCTGAATCCGTGCCCTGGGCCTCGAATCCGGCCTTGCGCAGCATCCAAACCAGGGTGTCTCTGTCACTGATATCGGGACTGACAACCAGAATGCCGGCAACACGCATGCGACGCTCGCTCACGTAGCCTGCCTCCCGTTCGATCAGCTGCTTGCCACCCCCCAGCGCCAGAATCTTCTCAGTTTGCGTGCCATATCCGAAGGGTTCTTCCCGGATACCCTCCCTTCCTGCCACCACCTCCGGC
>JARRJV010000089.1 GCA_037388825.1 Acidiferrobacteraceae bacterium
GTCGAGACTGATGTTGACCCGTCTCACGCCCGCATCGCGCAGATCTCGCGCCGCTCGAGGATCACCGAAACGGGAAAGCTCTCCCGCTCGCTGCCGCTTGTCTGGTTCATGCGGATATGCCCGGTTGTGGTACGGGACGAATTACGCTCGCCCATGAAACAGCAATATACGTACCACGGGATGTTCGCTCGGTTTCCCTGCCGAATCACGGCTGGAGCCGACCCGACACCGCCGTCGCTGGGACAATATTGCTCAAGCTTGGCGTGCATGGATCAATTTGTCCCATTCAATCTTTGTTCCAGTGCCCCCACGACGCGGCCATTGCAAGGACGCCATCGCGTTGCAGGAAGGGTATGTATCTTGCACTTTCCGCCCATACCCGACTTTGATCCGGCAAGGCGGAGGTCCATGTCCGTATCGTTCGTGGTGGAACCATGACTGTGATGAACCCGATGCCCGCGGTTCTCGTCGATCGTTTCGGTCGCCGAATCCACTATGTGCGGATATCGGTGACGGACCGCTGTGATCTGCGTTGCGTTTACTGCATGAACGAGAAGATGACGTTCCTGCCCAGGGACCAGATTCTAGACCTGGAGGAGATCCGGCAGATCGGCCGTGCCTTTACCGAACTGGGCGTGGACAAGATACGGATCACCGGTGGTGAACCGCTGGTGCGCAAGAACGTGATTTGGCTGTTTCGCGAGCTCGCACAACTGCCGGGTCTGGGCGAACTGGTGCTGAGCACCAATGGCCAGCAACTTGCTCACTGGGCGCGGGATCTGCGCGACGCGGGCGTGAGACGGGTCAACATCAGTCTCGACAGCCTCAAGCCCGATCGCTATCGCCACATCACCCGCGTTGGCAATCTGGACAGGGTCCTTCGCGGCATCGAGGCAGCACGCGACGCCGACTTCGAGCGGATCAAGCTCAACACAGTGGTCCTGAAAAACCGCAACCATGACGAGGTCGTTCCATTGGTGGAATTCGCCATGGATCGTGGATTCGACATCAGTTTCATCGAGGAAATGCCTCTGGGCGTGGTCACCGACCATGACCGGGGCGAGCTGTTCTATTCCAGCGACCGGATCCGGACCGATCTTGAACAACGATTCGATCTGGTCCGAACCACCAAGACCACCGGCGGACCGTCGCGCTATTTCCGGATTCGCGGGAGTGACACGCGGGTCGGTTTCATCTCGCCCCACTCCCACAATTTTTGCGAGTCCTGCAATCGCGTACGCGTGACCACGGAGGGGCGTTTGTTGTTGTGCCTGGGACAGGAGCACAGCGTCGACCTGAAACGAATCGTGCGTGCCGAACCGGGGAACATCGAGGCGCTCAAGAGAGCGATCGTTGCCAGCATGGCAATCAAGCCTAAGGGGCACGACTTCGATCTATCCTCCCGGCCGGTAATCCTTCGCCACATGAACATGACCGGGGGATGACATGAACAAAGCCCACAGCGCCTACCAGCCACACATGAGCGACTCGGGTCTTTCGCCGACCCATCCCGTGATCGCGTTCGACGAATACGGGACCCCCCGGGACCTGCACATCGCCGGTGAGTTTCCCCTCACGCTCAAGGTGGATGGTCGTGAAATCGTGACCCTGATGACCCTGGGAACGCACCCCGAGGAGCTTGCTCTGGGTTATCTGCGCAACCAGCGTCTGATCGAGGACATCAAGGAAATCCGCTCGGTAGAAGTAAACTGGGATCGTGAGAACGTGTCGGTCGCAACCACACATGGAAACGGCATCGTCGACTGGGAGGCAAAACGTGCCACCCGCACCGTCACCACCGGCTGCGGCCAGGGCACGGTGTTCAGCTGTACGTTGGACAAGTTGTACGACATCCGTTTGCCACGGGTCACCATAAGCCAATCCCTGATCTACGACCTGTTGCGCGCGATCGGGCAGCACAACGAGATCTATCGCCAGGCCGGCGCAGTCCATGGCTGCGCCCTGTGCCAGGGAGCAAAGGTACAGATCTTCATCGAGGACGTCGGCCGGCACAACGCCGCCGACGCGATTGCCGGCCGCATGTGGCTGCAGCATCTCTCTGGCGCTGACAAGATCTTCTACACCACAGGGCGCCTCACATCCGAGATCGTCATGAAGACGGCCCAAATGGGAATCCCGGTGCTGCTGTCGCGTTCCGGCATCACCCATATGGGTCTGGAACTCGCACAACAACTGGGTGTACTCATGATCGCGCGGGCGAAGGGACAGCACTTCCTCGTCTACAACGGGCGCGACCGTTTCGAATTCGACCGTACCCCGCCCGTCCGCGGGGCGGTATGAGCGCGCGCGAGAACGCGCCGGTGGCGACCGTCCTGAAACCGGGAGCGGCCGGCGACCCTGAGGCCACTGGCGATGCACCCGTTGAGTCCGATCGGACGGACTCCCTGACCCGGGAGGCGGATCGGGAACCGCCGCGTTTCATGAGTGTGCGCCAGGTGTCTCGCTATCTTCACCTGAACGAGAAGAAGGTGTACGCCCTCGTCAGTGAGGGAAAGATTCCCGCAACCAAGGTGACGGGAAAATGGCTGTTTCCGCGGGCGCTGGTGGACCAATGGGTACTGGAATCAAGCCATGGCGGCGTGTTGACCGATCGCCTTCTGATCAACGGCAGCGATGATCCGCTCCTCGCGCGCGCCATCTCCAGCCTGGCCATCGAGTTGCGCGCCCACGCCCTGATCAGCTACACCTGCACGGGGACCGAACTCGGCCTGTCGCTGCTGGCCAAGCACCGGGCAGATATCTGTGCCATGCACTGGGGGCCAGCGGACGAAAGCCGGCGGCGGCATCCGGCCTTGATCCGCCAGTATCCGCAACATCACGACTGGGTCCTCGTCCGTGCCTTTCTTCGCGAACAGGGCCTCATGGTTTCTCCCGATTACCCACAGACCGGCCTGGACTTGCGGGAACTGTTCGCGCGCGAGGCGCGCTGGGCCATGCGCCAGGAAGGTGCCGGCTCCCAGCGATTCCTGCAGGAGATTCTCGCCGACCACGGCATCGACGGGTCCACCCTGCACGTCACCACCCGCGCGGGTTCCGAACGCGAGGCAGCCTCGCTCATCGCCATGGGACACGCCGACGTCGCACCCGGGGTTCGCGGCGCGGCCACGGAGTTCGGTCTCGAGTTTCAGCCCATCGGCTGGGAGGCATACGATCTTGCCCTCTACCGTGGCGTGTACTTCCGGACCTTGTTTCAGAAACTGCTGGACTACCTGCGTGGCCCGGAAGGCCAGCACCTGGCCAAACTGCTCGGCGGGTACAACCTGTCTGAAACCGGGCTTCTGATCTGGTCCGAATAACGCCGCAGGCTGGTGGGTCAGTGCAGATCGATATCGCCGTCGATGCGGTATTCCATGTCGAGTGCCGGGATGGTCAGCACCATGCGCGCCTGTACGGAATCGACATCCCGCAACTGGTCCGCGGCAAGTCTTTCCTGTACCGCGCGCTCGATCTCCAGCTGCGAGGTGATACCAACCTTTTTCAGAAACTTGCGAATGCCGGTAGTCAGCTTTTCCTGATCGATCACGCTCTTGTCCATTTTCCTGCTCCTGTGTTCACTTGGTGTTGGTTGGCACTGCAGAAACTGCGCCAGATCGGGCGGGGTATTCGGAAGCCCGCATATCCGCCCCCGCGTCGTCGGCCGGCAAGCGGATATGGAAGGTTGTCCCCTTGCCAGGTTCGGTCTCTACGCTGAGTTCACCGCCGTGACGGCGCACGATCCCGTAGCTTACGGCCAGGCCCAGGCCGGTGTTACCCCGGGATTTCGTCGTGAAGAAAGGATCGAACAGCCGGGGCAGGTTTTCCGACGGGATGCCCGGCCCGTTATCCCGGACATCGATACCGACGCCGCCGTTGTCCAGGTTCCGGGTCGTAATCAGTATACTGCCTGAGGTTTCCAGGACATGAACCGCATTCAGGACAAGGTTGACCAAGACCTGCTGCAGTTCGTAGACATCGATCCGGATCGGATGCGTGGCACCTGGCTGCACTTGCAGGCTCAGCGCCTTCGCGTCAGCAGCGTAGCGCACCAGGCCGATGGTGTCCTGCACCACCTGGTTGACGTCAGCACGGCTCGTCACACCCAGCGCCTGCTCGGGACGGGCGAACTGCAGCAGACTATTCACGATATGCCGGATCCGGTCCACCTGTTGCACCATCACCTCGATCTCCTGCTTCACCGGCTCCGAGGCATCACCCAGGTCCCGCACCATAAGGTCCAGATTTCCTACCAGAACCGATGCGGGGTTGTTGATCTCGTGCGCGATGCCGGCCGCCATTTCTCCCAACGCGGCCAGCTTCTCGTTCAGCAGAAGTTGCTCCCGGGTTTCATTGAGGAGCGCGATACTCCTTTCGAGATCCAGGTTCTTTGTCGCAAGTTCCCGGGTCCGCACTTCAACCTTGGTCTCCAGCTCGGAGGCCGCGAGCCGGATTTCCTGATCGCGCTCCTGCAACAGGTCCAGCATGGCATCAAATTGACGGGCCAGCTCCCGGATTTCGCGGCCGGACTCGACCGGGCCGATCCGACGCCCAAAACCGGTCCGGGTCGCATGCACGACTCCGGTAATCTTTTCAATCGGAGTGGTTACGAAGCGCACGCCCCGGAATGCCAGCACCGTTGCGATCCCCGTGACCGTAGCAACGATCAGGAACAACAGGGCCACGGCACGAAAGTAGATGGACCGGAACGGCGCTTCGTCGAATCCAACCTGTAGCATGCCCACCCCCTGCGCATGGACGTCGTACACGGGCGCGTACGCGGAGAGATAGGTCCGGCCGCCGACGGAGTCGCGGGCGACCACGACCCTGCCCGCCCCCACAACTGCATCCCGAATCTGGTCGCGCACGCGGGTACCGAAGAACACGTCGGGTTTCGCGCCGGACGTACCGCTACTGTCGATGCGAACATCGTCCAGCGCAATTCCAACAAGCCCGAGCGAGTTCGCCGGCAGGGTCCCGGTTCGATACACCTGCTCACGCACGGCCTTCAGAATCTCCGACCGACCGTTGAACAATACGCCCCCGTCCAGTGCAGCGAAGATCTTGCCCTGTGCATTGCGTATGGGCACCACCGCGCGCAGAACCAGGCCCTGCGGGATCCAGTCCTGGCCGGTTTCCTTGAGCTCCTCCACCCGGGCAAGGACCGTCGGACCTTCCCGCGCCAGATCATCACGATTGAAGACTTCGAGCGCGACGCCCGGTTCATTGCGCAGCGCGCGCGCCGTGAGCAAGGTGGGTTTGCTGGTGGCCTTGGGACCCGACCCCTTTTCGTATAACCACCGTCCCAGGGGGCCAGTGATATGCACGAAGGTGAAGCCGTGCTCCTTCATGAAATCCCGGCGCTCCTGCTCCAGACGTGAAACGTTGTGCCGGGCGATTGCCGTGCGGACCTCGAAGGAATCGGCGAAACGCTGCAGATCGGCCAGGTAGCGCTTTCGTTCTACCTGGCGCAATGCATACTGGGCGAGATAGGCATCCCCGCGCACTTTTCGCATCAGGTTGTCTTGCGTGAAATCGAAGAACCAGTACCCGGTAACGCCGATGGCAAGGGCCGCGGCAATGAAGACGGGCAAGAGAATGTAGACAACCAGCTGGTACCGCAGCGTTTGCCGGACCCTGCCGAACAGGCGCTTGCGGAGACGCATGGGGTCAGGCGCCCAAGGGGCTAGGGCTCCGGATCCGCATGTTCGCTCCAGGCCCGCAGCTTCCGTTCCATGGTCTTGCGCGATACGCCAAGCCGGCGCGCCGCCTCGGACTTGTTTCCGCCCGACGCCTCCAGCACGCGGACCATGTGATATTTTTCGACCTCCGCCAGAGTCCAGTCCGTGGATGGCCCAGCGTTCCCGGTCGGTGACTCCGACGCGTTTCGCTGGCCCGTCGCCGGAATGCTTTCCGCGGGAAACCGGCCCAGCAACAGGGCTCGTTCCACGACATTGCGCAACTCGCGCACATTGCCCGGCCAACGGTAAGCCTGCAAGCGAGTTATCTCCTGGCGGTCGAAACGGAACGGCCGAACACCGAGCGTGGCCGAAAGGCTCTCGGTGAAGTACTCCAGAAGATCCGGTATATCCTCCACGCGATCGCGCAACGGTGGAATGCGAAGCGTCATGACATTCAGACGATAGTACAGATCCTCACGAA
>JARRJV010000090.1 GCA_037388825.1 Acidiferrobacteraceae bacterium
TGATTTCGGATTGTAGCTTGTAAGCTACAATACAACAATTGCCGGGCTAGATCGACTCAGCGGTGCCGGGTTGCCTATTTCTCTCCGACCAGGCGGATGGTCCGGCAATCGCGCGAGTGGCGATGGGCACCCGGACCGGTACGGCTGAAATAGATATACGGCGTCAGCACCGGCGCCTTGGAGACCGAGGCCCAGTCGATCTCCACCACCATCGGCCTTTGCTTGTTCGGCAGGTTGCCCCGGACCAGTTTGTCTTCCACCAGGCGATTGCTGTGCACAACCACGGTCTGGTGCGGCTCGACGACGCCGAATTTCACCGCGGTGTCCGAGGGCGGTGCGCCCTTGGTTTTCGAATCGAACACCGCTTTTCCGCTGGCGTTGTAGATGCGCATGCCCACCAGCTTGATGGCGCTATGGTTGTTGACGTTCGAGATGGTCCAGCGCGTATACACGTCTTCCTTGGTGTAGATATTCCCGCCACACACGACCGTTCCGCCGCGCGCGAGGGTGACGTGATCGCTGGTGGTGGCGCCGCCAAGGGCCGGAACGAATCCAAACAAGACGGCGACAAAAATACCGAGAATCTTTGTTCTTGCTTCCATCACTACCCCCTTGGGCCCTGGTTCTGTGAATTCGGATCGAGCCGTTCAGGAAATATTAAGGAAATCGGCCCGGGGTGACAACGCAGCGGGCAACGTGTTTCCGGTTCGCCGTCGCCAATGCACTCTGGCCGCGGGAATTCCCGGCCATTCACGCGATCGCCCTGCCCTCGCCATCGAAGAAATACAGCTGCCGCATGTCCAGACGCAAGGGCACAGTTTTGCCGACCGCGGGTGCGGTGCCGCCGGGGATGCGGGCGATGAGTTTCGTCTGCGGGTCATCGAGATCGAAGTACAGCAGTTGTTCGTGGCCCAGTACTTCCACTGCGGCGAGGGGCAGTTCCAGGGTCGCGGCGCCGGGCTCGGCGATCTCAATGGCCTCCGGGCGGATGCCGGCAAACACCTTGCGATCGACGTGGGCCGCGAGGCTCGCAATCGGACTGTGGCCTTCTAGCGGCACGGCCAGCCAGCGACCAGCAAACTCGAACTGGAGTTTCGACTCGCGCTGGCGCAACCGGCAGGGAAGAATATTCATGCCGGGGCTGCCGAGGAATTGGGCGACAAACGTATTGGCCGGGCGTTCGTACAGCTCCTGCGGCGGTGCGACCTGTTGCAGGCGGCCGGCGTTCATCACCGCCACGCGATGGCCGAGGGTCATGGCCTCCACCTGGTCGTGGGTGACGTAGAGGGTGGTGACGCCAAGGCGCGCCTGCAGCGCTGCGATCTCGGCGCGGATCTGCACCCGCAGGCGCGCGTCCAGGTTGGACAGCGGCTCGTCCATGAGAAACACGCGCGGCTCGCGCACGATGGCGCGGCCCATGGCCACGCGCTGGCGCTGGCCACCGGACAGTTCCTTCGGCATGCGATCCAGCAAGGGCGTCAGCTCCAGCAGCTCGGCGGCATGGGCGATGCGTTTTTCCACTTCGCCTTTTTCCAGCCTCGCCATGCGCAGCGGGAAGGCAAGATTGGCGCGCACGCTCATGTGCGGATACAGGGCATAGTTCTGGAACACCATGGCGACGTTGCGTTGCTGCGGGCTGAGTTCATTCACGCGCTCGCCGGCGATACGAATCTCTCCCTCGGTCGCGGTCTCGAGGCCCGCCAGCAGGCGCAGGGCCGTGGACTTGCCGCAACCGGACGGGCCCACCAGCACCATGAACTCGCCGTCGTTCACGTGCAGGTCCAGGTCGACGAGCGCGCGGGTGCCGTCGGGGAAGGTCTTGCCTACCTTTATATAGGTCAGGTCGGCCACGTCAGCCCCGGATGCCGGTGGCGACCACGCCACGGATGAACCAGCGCTGGAAGAACAGGAACACCAGCAGGATGGGCAACACCATCATCACGCCGAAGGCGAAGATGTCGCCCCATTGCAGCGGCGGCAGGGTGTAGAAGGTGGCGATGGCCAGGGGCAACGGCCGCACCGCCTCGCCGCTGGTCACCATCAGCGGCCACAGGTATACGCCCCATTGGACCAGGAAGCTGAGGATGGCGACGGTGGCGAACACCGGCCGGCTGTTGGGCACGATGATGGTGAGGAAGGTGCGCATGGGCCCGGCGCCGTCGATGCGCGCCGCCTCCTCCAGTTCCCGCGGCAGGCCGAGGAAGAAGGTGTAGAAAAGGTAAATCGAAAACGCATTGGCGACGAAGGGCAGGATCTGCGCCACGTAGGTGTCGCGCCAGCCGAGCACCGTCACCTGGTAGAACAGGGGCACGGCGATAGCCTCCAGCGGCAGGATCAAAATCGCCAACACCAGGGCGAAGGCAAACGCGCGCCCGCGCCATGGCATGCGCGCAAAGGCATAGCCGGCAAGGCTGTTGACGATGAGCCCGCCCAGCACCACCGCCCCGGTGATGAACAGGGAGTTGAACAGGAAGCGCAGGAAATCCACGCGCGCGAACACGTCGCGGTAGTTGTCGAGGTTCCAGTCGGTCGGCACAAAGGCGCGCATGCTGCCGGCATCGGTCAGCACCCGCGCCTCGGGCTTGAGGCTGCCGGCGAGCATGAACAGCACCGGCGCGACGAACAGCAGCGCGGCGATGGTCAGCCCGGCGTAGCTCAGAACCTTCCCGGCGAGGCCGCGACTCATGCCTGCTCCTGGCGCGCGAAGCGTCGTTGCAGGATCGTGACCAGCAATACCACCAGGAAGAAGACCACGGTCACGGCGGCGCCGCGCGCCACCTGCTGACGGGCAAAGGCCGATTGCACCGCCTCGTACATGACCGTGGTGGTCGCGTTGCGCGGCCCGCCGTGGGTCATGATCTGCACCTGCTCGAACAGGCGAAAGGCGAGGATGGTGGTCACCAGCATGACGAAGATCAGGGTGTTGCGCAGTTGCGGCAGGGTGATATGCCAGAAGCGCTGCCAGCGACCGGCGCCGTCGATGCGCGCGGCCTCGTACAGTTGTTCCGGGATGGATTGCAGCCCGGCGAGCAGGATCACCATCTGGAAACCCGCGCCCTGCCAGATGGAGGTGAGCAGAATGGCCGGCAGGGCGAGCCAGGGATCGTGCAGGAAATCGCGCGCCTGCCAGGTCCCGAGGCTGACGAGGTGGAGAAAGCTGTTGAGCATGCCGTTGGCCCCGGGGGCGTAGATCAGGATCCACACCACCGATACCAATGATAAGGGGAACACCACCGGCAGGAAGAACAGGGTGCGAAACACGGCGCGGCCCTTGAGCGGTTGGTGCAGCAGCAGCGCCAGCCCCAGGGCAAGGGTGGTCTGCAGCGGGACCACCAGGGCGGTAAACAGGACGTTGTTCGCCAGCGCGCGCAGGAAGGTGGGGTCGGCGGCGAGGCGCAGGTACTGGCGCAAACCAACGAATTCCAGCGGCAAGGGCGAACCCAGGCGCAGGTTGGTGAACGACAGGACGATGGCGAGCGCGAACGGGAGCGCAACGAAGACCAACAAACCGGCCAGGGCCGGCAGCGCAAACAGCGTGCCCGCGGAGATGCGTGCTCGGCTTCGCATCGACCTAGTCTAACGTAGAGTCAGTGGGTTTTCAGGGGTGGATAGCCGTGATTGTCGTGGATGTCGCGGTCGATGGTCTTGGCGGCACGGTCCAGCGCCTGTTGCACCGGCATGCCGTTGCGTATGTCGGCGAAGGCCTGGCGGAAGCTGGAACTGATGACCGGGTAGGCGGGCGTCTGCGGCCGCGGCACGGTGTAGCCTTCCGCCAGTTGCTCAACGAACAGGTGCAGCGGTCCGCCCTTCCGGTACAGCGGCGAGCGCGCGATGGCGGCGCGCGTCGCCGGGACCGCACCATTGGCCCCGGTCATGGCCAGGATCGGATCGGCCTGCAACAGATAGTCGATGAGCGCGGCCGCCTGCTTCGGCGCGCGGGTGGCGCGCGGGATGCCCCACACCCAGGAACCCTGGCCGCTGCGACTTCCGCGGCCGAAGTTGGGCAGAGGCAGCAAGACCAGGTCCTTGCCGAAGGCCTTGTGGTAGCGCGGATACTCCCAGTGCCCGGCCCAGGACAGGGCGACCCGGCCGCTGACGAAGGCGGCGTCGTCCACGTTGGGATCGACCCAGCCCTGTTGCAGCCAGTGCTGGATGTGGGTCATGGCCTTTACCGAGTCCGGGCCGTTCAGGACCCCGTCGGCCGATTGGTAGTCCTTGCGGTCGATGAGATCGCCGCCGGCCGATTGCAGCACCGGCGAGAAGGCATAGCTGAACCATTCGTCCGGATAGTTGAGCTTGAGATCGAGCACGGCACCGTCGGCATCGTTCTGCGCCAGCTTCGCGAGGATGCCTTCAAACTCGTTCACGCTCCAGGCGGTGCTGGGATGCCGGGGGATGCGCGCGCCGATCTTCTTTAGCGCGCTGTGGCGCGCGTACAGGCCGAGGCCGGATTCGAACATGCCGACCCCGTACAGATGCCCGCGATACATGCCCTGCTTGATGATGGACGGCAACAAATCGGTCTGGATCCGGGCCGACAACAACTTCTCCAGCGGCTGCAGCCGTCCCTGCCAGGCGTAATTGGCCAGATACGGCACGTCGAATTCCATCACGTCCGGCAGGTCGTGCGCGATCGCCGCCGCCTGCACCTGGGCATTGTAGGAACGCTCGGGAAGAAAGGTCAGCTTGATCGAGATGTCCGGGTGCGCGTCGTCGAAGGCCTTCACTTCGCGTTGCAGGACCTTGCGTTCCCCCGCCTGGCCGGCATGGGCCCATACCGAGAGGGTGGTGATGCCCGCTTGCCGTGATTTGTGGCGATCGCACGCCGCCAGGGTGGTGGCGACGGCGAGTGCGAACACGGCCAGGACTCGCACTGGACGATTCATCGCTGCTCCGATGTCGGTCCGCCGGCGATCCGGGTTCCCCTATTTGCAGGCACCGATGCGGCGGTCGCTGAAGGTCTCGCGCATCTTCATGGTCATGCCGACGGACTTGGTGGTCACGACCATGTCGAGGTAGCCCTTGTTGTGGGTGGGATAAACCGTCGCCACACCCACGCCGGTGGACGTGGCACCGCTATTGGTGCAGCTGACGTTCCAGCGGACCTTGTGTGCCCCCAAGGGATGCTGTTTGTAGGTGCAGTGCATGTTCTTGTTGGTCGGTGGTTTGAAGTTCAGGTCCTTTTCCGTCATGCATTTCCGGAAGGTGCTGGTGTGGGGATGGCGCATGAATCCCGGGCCGCTTTGCATCTCCGTTGTGACCGTGGATTCCCACATCCCGGGCTCGGGTCGCACCATGGATGCCTGGGCCAGACTGGTGGCGGCGAGCAGCAACGCTGCGGGCAAAATAGTCCATTGTTTGCACATGGTTCGTCTCCTTGGAAGTTCTACGTATCGAGTGCTCCCGGTGTGCTCATCGGTTCCCTGGAATCGCCTGTATCCCTCCGGGTGGGAGCGCCGGTATCCGGTCGCGGTATACAGACGGAATACTGTGCCATGGTCACTGGCGCCAAGTATCAGTTTTGTGTGAAATCATCCTCGCACGACGCGCCTTCGGCAACGGCGCCGGTCTGGAACGGAAAGGCGTAGCTCGAAAACGGGGACGCGATGGATCCCGGACTCGTACGGCGTGCCCACGGGACGATACGGTATCCCGGCTGCTGGTAGACGCCGGACCAGGCGGTAACGCGTGGCCAGCCGTGCAAACGGAAGCGCGCACGCACCGACCAGTAGTAGACGCTGCAGGGATCCAGCCCCTGCTCGACCCGGTGTTCGGTTCCGACAATGCCTTGGCGCCGATACACTTCTTCGCCGGCGTAGTAGTACAACTCGGTCCGCTCGTGTGAGGCCGATGCCTCGCCCCGAAAGATCACCAGATCGTAGGTCAAGTCCTCAACCTGAGCGGCGCCGGATGGATCGACCAGGTAGGGCTGCCAGCGCAAGGTGGGATGCATCGACAGCCAGCATAGTACTGCCGGGTCTGTTTCTGTGTGGCGCCGTTCCGGTACAACTGCTCGAACGCGACGAACTTCAGGCAGGCCCGCGTTACTTCCTTGGACTTTCCCACCGGGCCGAAACGCCTGAACTCGATCGTGCGGATGCCGGCCAGCAGCATCGGATGCAAGCTGTCGCCGGTGGGGGCAGGAATGGACATTTCGCCTTCGCCCGTATCACGGGCGGGAACCGCGACCCGTTGCACGCCGTCGGAAAACTGCAGGCCGTTGTCGGACCCATAGTGCCGGATCGCATCGGCGTAGAGCTGTTGGCCAAACAGATCGTGGAC
>JARRJV010000091.1 GCA_037388825.1 Acidiferrobacteraceae bacterium
AGCCCGTCTTGCGGACATGATCCGCCTCCTCACTCAGGCCCTTGCGGCACAAGCCGGAAAGATCGCAATAGCGACAGGTGTTGTCGTCTCCCCAGGCGTGCAGGCGTGCGCCTTCCTCAAGCAGGCGGGCGTGCAGGGACAGAAGTCGCTCTCTCTGGTTCACGCTTATCGTTTCGAGTTCCTTGCCCTCAAGCAAGATTCCCGTGCGCACATTGCGCGAATCGAGAATCAGAGTGGTCGCTGCGCTGACCGGATCTTCGGGGAGCAGGGCGTAGGTCGCCAGCTGCACCGACTCACCCGACAGCGCTTCGTTTTGATGGGCGCCGAGGCCGGTTTTGTAATCAAGAATTCCCAGGCCCCGGGGGCCGCGTTCCAGCCGGTCGATGCGTCCAAAAAGGGATAGTTCGGGGGTGAGTTGCCGTTGCAGGTCGATCTCGGTTTGAACTGCCGACCACGATTGACTGTGTTTCCGGGCCCATTCCAGGTAGTGCGGGATGGTCTGCCGCCAACGGTAGTGCCATGCCCGGTTGACGGGGTTCCGTTCCGAGTCCCGGAAGAACACGCTTTGCGAAATTTCCTCCAGGAGTTCCGTCGCTTCGGCCAGATTCTCCGGGGTCAGGGATTTGGAAAAGGGTCCGGGCAGGGATTCCACGCCACCGTGAAAGGCTTCCAGAATCCGGTGAACACGATTCCCGTACTCGGATTTTTCCATGGCTTCCCCCGGCAATTCCTCGGCCCGCAAGCCAAGACCGTAGCGCGCGAAAAACTGGTACGGGCAGTCCACCAGTGACTGGCACGCGGAAGCCGAATAGGTGCGAGGCACAAGATCCGCGGCCATTGTGACCGTGGCCTGTTTCTGTACGCCCGGTAGCAATGCTTCGTCGCGGTGAATCTGTGCGGCGGGCTCGTACACCAGGCTTTCCAGATCGCCTGCGTCCAGCATCGTGTCATAGGCGGCACGCTGAAAGGCCTGCAGCCGTTCGACCCACGGGCTCACTTCCGCATCATCTCCCTGCTGCTGTCGTGCATAGGTGATCAGAATGAGCGGGGCAGCCTCCAGGAGCCGGCGAAAATCATGCAGTCGTTCCTGTTGGCGAAGGCGGAGACTGGCCAGGCCAAGTTGTTGTCGCACGGTTTCATTGAAGAAGGGTGAATCGGAGAAGGTGCCGGGCAGGTGGTCGCGGACTGCTCCGGCAATCACGAGTGCATCGAAACGATACAGTCGGCTCTCTGCCAGTCCCATCAATTCCACACCGGCTCCGCGCATGGGAGGACGAAACAGTGCCGCTTCCAGCTGGCGTTGTATCCAGCCGCGAAATTCCTGCCAATCCAGGCGCAGGGATCCTGCCTCCAGGGCGCCGCGCAGGCCGGAAATGGCCTCCAGCACGGAACGCCCGGCCTCATCCTGGTCGAGAGTGGAATACAGGCCCGTGATTTCCAATCCCGACTCCAATGCAGCAAAGCACTGGCGGGCGGTGGATCTGCCGCCCTGGGCGAGGGAAGCGAGGCCGCTACTTGCCTCTGTCAGCCGGCCAAGCAGCACAAGTCCGGCCTCGCGCGACACCTCGTCTTCGTTGGGTGCGCGCTCCAGTGCCCTGCGGTAGGATTCCAGTCCGCGATACACGCGCTCCCTTTTCACCAATACGCCAAGCAGGTAGTGCAGCAGAGAATCGGGATCGTCGCCCAGGGGCAGTCCCTGGTACGGAGAGCGCAGGAATGAAAACAGTGTTTCCCGCTGGAAGTCCTGTTCGATGCAATCCAGCCACTGGATCAGTGCGGCCGCCGCACTGGTAGTGGAAAGGGTCCAGCCGGCGGAATCCTTCAGTTCGATTTCGGCGCGCTCTAGCAGCGCACGCACGCGCCGCGCCAGCTTGCGATCGTTTGTCACGATCCCGATGTTGCGAGTACCTTCAAGCAGCCAGCGACGCACCTGCAGGTCGATGGCGCGTGCCTCATGCTCACCGTCTTCCAGCGCACAAATCTCCATGTGTTCCGCGAGTGGACTGTTAGTGCTGGACTCTCTCTGCGACCGCGCACGGCTTGCGAGATCGGGCTCGGGCGGGCCATAGACCCGGTCGAGAAACTCGCCACGCGGTGTAGCCGTGAAAGTCCGCCTGGCTTCGGCTGTACCTACGGACTCCTCGAGAGCATGCATCAGGTCCGGCGCGGGAGAGCGGGATCTGTCCTGGGATTCCTGGACCACAATGTCTGCGCGGCCGGCCTGAACCAGGGCATTCAGCCAAGCGAGTTCAGCGCGCGCGAAACGGAGCAGGCCGGCAACATAGATTTGCCCGTCCGGCACGTTGCCGCCAAGCGAGCGTGTGAGCGCGTCGACATAGGCTCCGCTACGGTCCCGCGTATTCCGGTTTTGCAGTTCTTCCTGCCACGCCTGCCAAAGGCGATAGACGAGGGCGGCCTCCTCGGACAGGAGTTCGGGAACCGGGGCCGATCCTCCGTAGGCCTTCACCACATCACTGGTGAATTCCTCCTGGCTTTCGGCGATGGGGACCTGGTTCAGAGTCAGTTCATCAAACAGCGGAAGCAGGCTGTCGATGAGGGGCCAGGTCCCATACTGCGAACGCAGGCCCGGCAGGTCCTCCAGGGCCTGCATCAGGATCAGCTCGCGTCCCGTCTGGGAAAGGCTTGTGTGCGAAGGGTCGTCAGACCGTGAAATATAGTTTTGCAGATTTTCGATAGCCGGCGGGATCAGGGCGTCGGTCCCGCGCGCGGACGCGGCTTCGAGCAGAATTCTTCGAAAGCGGTGGCCGGCGCCCTGGGACGGGAGCAGTACGGTGTGGGCGCCCAGATCGGGGAGCTGATCGCCGTGGCGATCGAGGATCAACCCCGCAAGGTATTCAAGAGGGTCGTCCTCAAAGGGGAGCAGATGCAGGCCAGGGTCACCGTTCAAGGTATTTGAGTTTATCCGGCTTGTTTTCCCAATCGACGGCGTCCGGCAGACCCTCTTTCTTTTCGAAAATCACAGGCCATTCCTTTGCCAGCTCGGCATTCAGGGCAATGTAGTCGGTCATGTCATTCGGCACATCGTCCTCGGCATAGATCGCATCGATCGGACATTCCGGTACGCACAGGGTGCAGTCAATGCATTCTTCCGGGTCGATCACGAGGAAATTGGGCCCCTCGTGGAAACAGTCCACGGGACAGACCTCAACACAGTCGGTGTACTTGCAGCGAATACAATTGTCGGTGACCACATAGGCCATTGGGATCTACTCCTGGTGTTCTTGCAGACAAAAACCGGCGTAATGATACACGCTAGACCCTGCCGCATGAATTGGCCGGGCGCATTGCCCGCTCCCCGCGGTCCGGCGTCGGTTTCGCCCGGGGGGGTGCTCAGGCCCGCAGGGCCGGGGTCAGCAGGGGCTGCAGCCGCTGCAGCAACTCCGCCTGGATTTTGGGATTGCCCGCCACGATATTGCCGCTGGATAGAAACTCGCGACCGCCGGTGAAATCGCTCACAATGCCGCCGGCCTCCTCAATCAGCAGGGCGCCGGCCGCCAGGTCCCAGGCCTTCAGTCCGATTTCCCAGAAGCCGTCCAGGCGCCCGCAGGCGACGTGGGCCAGATCCAGGGCCGCAGACCCCGCGCGACGAATCCCGCTGCTGGCCGTGAGCAGTTCGCGAAACATTCCCAGATAGGTATCCAGATGCTCGAAGTTCGTGTACGGGAACCCCGTTCCCAGCAGTGCGAGACCCATCCGCGCGTTTCGGGTGACCCGGATTCGGCGGTCGTTCAGGTGGGCCCCGCCTCCGCGGCTGGCGGTGAACAACTCGTCGCGCAGGGGGTCGAGCACGACTGCCTGGTCGAGGCGCCCGCGATGGAGCAGGGCGATGGATACGGCAAACTGGGGATATCCATGGAGGAAGTTGGTGGTGCCGTCGAGCGGGTCAATAACCCACTGGTAGTCATCGCCCGCCTGTTTTCCGCTTTCTTCCGCAAGTATCCCGTGATCGGGATAGGCATGGCGAAGGATTTCGGTGATCGCACGCTCAGCTTCATGATCCACGATCGAAACGAAATCGTTGTGCCCCTTGCTATCGACCGCGATCCGGTCGATCTGGTGGCTGTAGCGGACAATGATCCCCCCGGCCTTGCGGGCCGCCTTGATCGCTGTGTTGAGCATGGGGTTCATATATTAAGGAGCTCTCGTGATTGAGGGGTCGTGGTGACCCGGACTTCCGGGCCCGGCATTGTATAGAGCCGACTGACGGGTTAAAAGCACAAATCCTGAAGTGACGCGGAGTGAACCATGCCAGCGGATCAGATTCGCATCGTGCTTGTAAGGCCAAGCCATCCGGGGAATATCGGGGCCAGCGCCCGGGCAATGAAAAACATGTGCCTGGAACGTATGGCATTGGTTCGCCCGGACCAGTTCCCGCATCCGGACGCCACGGCGCGTGCGTCCGGTGCCGACAGCGTGCTGAAGCAGGCAAGCGTGCATGAGTCCCTGGAGCAGGCCGTGGCCGGGTGTCAGTGGGTCGTGGGAACGACCGCGAGGGAGCGTACCATCGGCTGGCCCACGCTAACGCCCCGGGAGTTTGCGCGCGTAGCCCGGGAGCGGGCGCAAAGCGGCAAAATCGCGGTGGTGTTTGGCCGCGAGCGCACAGGGCTGACAAATGAGGAGGTGGATCGCTGCCACGCCCTGGTACGGATTCCGGGCAATTCGGTTTTCAATTCCCTGAATCTCGCCAGTGCGATCCAGATCCTGGCCTACGAAATCTTTCTGGGATTTCACCAGGAAAACGGTGAGACAATGGATACCGAATCCCTATCTTCGTCCCGTCATGAAGATCTGGAACGATTCTATGCTCATTTGGAGCAGGTTCTGGTTGAGATTGGCTTTCTCGATCCGGATAATCCGCGTCACCTCATGCGCCGGCTGAGGCGCCTGTTCAATCGCACCGGCATCGATGAGACCGAGCTGAATATCCTGCGGGGCATCCTGACCGCGGTGCAGCAGACGGAACACTGGCGCCGCCCCGTTTAGGAGTTCTTCCTGGGGATTGGGGTGTCCGGTAGCAGGGGAAAGGAATGATGAAGTCCTTACGAGAGTACATGGCCAGTATCGTCCGCCGCGACCCGGCGGCCCAGTCCACGATCGAGATTCTCGCGGCCTATCCCGGTGTACATGCGATTCTTTCTCATCGCGTTGCCCACGCGCTGTGGCGTGTGCGGCTCAAGTTGCTGGCGCGCCTGGTGTCCCAGCTGACGCGCTGGTTGACCGGAATCGAGATTCATCCGGGCGCGCGGATCGGGCGGCGCCTGTTCATCGATCACGGGATGGGGGTCGTCATTGGCGAAACCGCGGAGATCGGGGACGACTGCACCCTCTATCACGGCGTGACCCTGGGCGGGACCACGTGGCGCCGGGAGAAGCGGCATCCTACACTTGGAAATAATGTGGTTATTGGCGCCGGGGCCAAAGTCCTTGGGCCGATCACGATTGGCAACGATGCGCGGGTAGGTTCCAACTCGGTCGTGGTCAAGGATGTCCCTGCGGGGGCGACGGTGGTGGGGATTCCCGGGCGGGTCATTACCCCCAGGGACGACGAGAAGACGGAAAAACGGCGAAAAATGGCGGCCAAGATCGGATTTGACGCCTATGGCCAGAGGGAGGATATGCCGGATCCGGTGGCGGAGGCGGTGGATGTCATGCTGGACCATCTACACGCGGTCGACGAGCGACTGGAGACCCTGTGCCGAAGCCTGAAACAGGCCGGGATCGAAGTTTCGGAGCTGCCTATGCCGGAGCTGGATTTGCGCCATTTACGCAACAC
>JARRJV010000092.1 GCA_037388825.1 Acidiferrobacteraceae bacterium
TGTCGCCGCGGGCGAACAGGAACCCAACATAGACTGAATCGTCCGGCAAGGGCACCAGCACCTCCCCTGCATGCGCGGTAATGATCACTTCCTCTATGCCTGCAACGGTACGGGCCGCTTCCACCCCGTCGACCGCGCGCAGGACCCCGGACCGTGGAACCGGAATCATCATCACCCCCGAGGGTCGCGGATCCACCGGACCGCCCGTGGCAACAAGACCCATGGCGTCACGAATCACCAGTTCTTCCAGGCTCATGCCGATTCGATGCCGCAGGGTACGCGCGCACAGGCCGCCGATGGTCCTTGGTGCGACTTCCAGCAGGGTAACAGAGTCGTTGTGGATTCGCGCTTCCGCATGGACCGGGCCACGATGCAGGCCCGCCGCCGCACAGGCCTTCTCTACCTGGATCTGCAACTCCTCCTGTAGCGTACCCGGCAGGGAGGAAGGCGTGACATAGATCGTTTCGGCAAAACAGGGGCCGTCCAGGGGATCGGGCTTGTCGAACACAGCCAGGACCCGCAGACGACCCTCGTGTAACAGGCCTTCCAGCGCAACTTCCCTGCCGGGAAGAAAGTCCTCGAGCAACAACTGCCGTTCCCGTAGTCGCGTGTTCGCGCGACGAAGAATCTCCCGGGCTCGCTCTACTGCTTGCGCCAATTGCGCCGCGGAGTCGACGCGCATGACACCACGACTGCCGGAGAGCCGCAGGGGCTTCACCACCAGCGGAAAGTTCAGGACCGGAGCAGCGGCGCTCGAATCGTCGTCCGGCTCAAGCAGGCGGAAGCCGGGATGGGGCAATCCGCTCTCCGCCTGCAGGCGGCGGAACATCGCCTTGTTTCGCAGACGGGAAACCGCAGCCGGAGAATTGGCGCGAAGACCCAGGGCCGAGGCAATGGCCGCAGCCGCCTCAACCCCCGCATCATCCACACCGATGACCGCATCCGGCGGGGAACCGGCAAGGGCCTCTCTCACCGTTTCGGCGGCAGCCGCCGGATCGGAGAAGTCGAGGGCCACGAGTTCATCGCGGCCCCAGTGGCGGGACAGTGGACCACAGTGGTTCTGCGCCTGAATAACGTCGAGATTCAGCCGTTTCGCAGCATCGAGAAAATCATCGTTGCGATAGCTGCCGTCGGGCAGCAGAAGCAGCAGGCGCCCCCTGCGGCTAGGCATCAGCACGCTCGTATTTTTTCAATACCACGCCGTCGTCCCCACAGCAGGAGGCAGAGCATTTCTTCACGCCGTGTACCGCCTCCGGATCGGCATCGAGCCAGGCAGAAACGGGGAGATTCTCTCCGGCGCAATCGCAGCCCTTGTCGTCGTAGACGTGGACATTCTGCAGGCCCGCCTCGCGCGCAATCTCGTGGGCTTGCCAAAGGGATTCGTCCGGCGTCGCCGGCAAGTGGCTCAGTTTGTACGCCGGGAAGAAGCGGGTGATATGCCATGGGCTTTCGGAGCCCAGGTGGTCGCGTATCCAGCCAGCAATAGCTTTCAACATTTCCGGGTCGTCGTTTCGTCCGGGAATGATGTTGGTCCGTGTCTCCACGTGAATGCCGAGGTCTTGCGCCTTGGCGATCGAGTTCAGCACCTGGGACACCGATGCCGGTCTGCAGATCTCCCGGTAGAAATCGTCGTCCATGCTCTTGATGTCCGAACAGAGCACATCCACTTCCGGCGCCATCAGCGCAAGCGCTTCGTCCGTGACGAAACTGTTCGAGACATACACGGTATACAGGCCAGCTTCATGGGCCAGTCTGGATACATCCAGCACATACTCCAGCCACACCGCCGGCTCCGAGTAGGTGAAGGCAATCCCCTGCACGCCCTGCCGAAGGGCCAAGGCCACCAGGGAAGCCGGCTCCACGTAGGCGGCCCTGGATTGACCGCGGGCGAGTTCGTCCAGCGCCTCGGTACCCCAGGAGATCTCCAGATTGTGGCAACCGCCGCAGCGGAAATTGCAGCCGTAGCTGCCGACGGACAGCACGCGGGTCCCCGGATGGAAGTGGCGTACGGGTTTGGCCTCGATGGGCCCTACATCGATGGCGGAAAGAATGCCGTAGGACAGGTTGTACAGGGTCCCGTGCCGATTTACGTGGGCCTGACAGAACCCCCGTTGGCCGTGTCCGATCTTGCAGCGCCACAAACACAGATGGCACCGGGTCGTGCCATTGCCCAGACGTTCCTGCAGACCGGTTTCAACCAGACGATATTGGGCCGGGTCGCGGTTACTTGCTGACGAATTTTTGTCCACGGTATCGGGAGCCTACAAGGACCGGGGTCGGGGCAACAAGCTGAAAACACAGCTATTTTGTAGGCATTACCTCACGACCCCGCGCCAAGCGCCGGAATGGCTCGATTCTTGCAATTTTTTCAGGGGGGAAATTCGATTCGGGGTTGACCATGAGAATGAAGGTCCGCGTCGCCGATCTGGCAATGGGCATGCATGTTTGCGGCCTGGATCGCCCGTGGCTGGAAACCCCCCTTGGTGTGAACTCGTTCGTCATCGACAGCGATGACCGCCTCAGTCAGCTGCGCGAACACTGCGAATATGTGTACATCGAGGCACCGGACCGGAACCTGTATGACGGAAGACCGTCTGCCGAAGAGGCGCGGGTAAGCTTCGACCGGCCGGAACTGGAGCTGGAGATGCTGCGGCACTTCATGCAGCCCGATTCCAGCCATCTGCGGTACCCGGACCGGAGCAGCCTGGAACAGGAACTGCCCCATGCCCGCAGCGCCTATGCACAAGCCTACACCGCCACCTCCCGGGCCATGACGGCGGCCCAACGGGGACGGGCCGTGGACATCGACAGATTGTACGACGCACTCACCGAGATCCGTGACGGGATCGTGCGAAATCCGGACCCAATGATCTGGATGTCGCTGGTGCGCAACGGGCCGGACCGGCTGGCGGTCCATGGGGTTCGCATCGCGATCCTTACCCTCGCCTTTGGCCGCCACCTGGGAATGGAGGTCTCCGAACTGGAGGCCCTCGCACTGGGGGCGCTGCTGCACGACATCGGCATGACTCGCCTCGCCCCCGCCGTGGTCGCCGCGTCGAGCGGGAGCGAACACGAACAAAAACTCCGTATGCGTCACGTGGACTATGGGCTGAGTATTCTGGCGGGCGTGCGAAATGTCCCCGCGGCGGCAGAGGAGTTTGTACGCCAGCACCATGAATTTCTCGACGGCAGCGGGTATCCACGCGGCCTCTCGGGAACCGATATCTCCCGCTATGGCCGTATCGCTGCCATCGTCCATACCTACGAACAACTCACTTGCTGGCACAACCCCGGTGGCGCCCTGCCGGGACATCTGGCCCTGAAGCTCCTCTACCGCGATCGCAGGACACGCTTTGACCGCATGCTGGTGGAAGAATTTGTTCGCTGCATCGGGATTTATCCCCTCGGGAGCGTAGTGGAGTTGCTCAGCGGCGAAACAGGCATCGTCCTCGCGATGAATCGTGCCCGCCGTCTTCGCCCCAGGGTGGCCTTGATGGAATTGAATAATCATGCACCCGGACCGGTTCAGGCGGCGCGGGACCTGGAGACCCTGCTCAAGGTCCCCGGCAAGGAATGCGAGATCGCGCGATTGGCGGACGAAAAACTGCATGAGCAGGTGCGTCCATTGGACTATCTACCCATCACCCCCTGACCCTCCGCGCTCCGGTCAACGGGCCCGGCGCCTGACGCCGGGTCGCAAAATGGGCTAAGCTGTTCTGCAAAATGATAACGGAACCGCATGGAACCGCTTAACTCTTCATCAATCGCCCGCTATGCCATCTGGCTTGTGCCTGACGAGGACAGCAGCGAACGATTTTCCGACATTCTGGAACGATTGCGTGCCGAGTACGGGGGACCGCCGTTCGCGCCCCACGTCACCCTGCTGGAAAGCATCATTGGTAAGGCGGAAACCGTTGGTGAGCGCATGGAATCCCTGGCCCGCGCCCTGCAGCCCATGCCGGTGCGCGCCGTACGCATGGTCATGGAACCTTACTATTTCCGTTCCTTCTACCTGAAGCTGGAGACCACTGACGCGCTGAGCCAGGCCCGGGACCAGGCAGCGCAGGAGTTCAGCGTGAAGCCGGAGACCGCGTTCCGTCCACACATCAGCCTGCTGTACGGTCTCGTTCCGCGCAAGACCAAGGTCGCCATCGGCCCGAAGATTCACCAGGACCTGCCGGTGGAATTCACCCTCACGCGACTGCAACTGGTGCGCCTGGCGCTGGCGGTGTCCGACTGGAAGACCGTGGTCGACCTTCCCCTGGGCGAAGCCTAGCCTGACGCCAATCGGTGAGCCTGGCGCGTGGTTTCGGGCAGGCGGTACTTCGGCGTGCAGGCCAATACAATTTCGATCGCCTGCTCCAGACCAACACGATGGCCAACTGACACGTACAGGGGTGCAACCCCTGTACGTGTGCGCAAGACCACTCCGATCTGTTCGTCGCCATCCATCAGGGGCACCCAGGCGCCCTTTTCCGGTGGCACCGGTTCATGGGTTCCGATCAGGCGTGACTTGGCCACACCGATGGTGGGCAGATTCGTAACAACCCCCAGGTGACAGGCCAGACCAAATCGGCGCGGATGGGCATAGCCCTGCCCGTCACAGAGGATGATGTCCGGTTTGCGCTTCAGCCGTGCGAGGGCAGCAAGAACCACCGGTACTTCCCGGAACGACAGATAGCCCGGGACATAGGGGAAACGCGTCTTGCGTCGAACGACGGCATGTTCAAGAAGCTCGAGTGAGGGAAAATCGAGCACCACAACCGCGGCACGGGCCACGGCACCGTTTTGCTCGAAGCCTACGTCGGCGCCGGCCACAGTCCGGATTCGCCGGCGACGGTGCTCCGTAATAACCCGATCGCGCAATTTTTCCTGCACGACCCTGGCCTCGGCCACGGATCGGGGCCATGCTTCCTGATCTTGAACCGGTTTCATGGACCGATGTGTACGACAACGCTGCGCTCACCGCCGGCGTGGCGATGTTCCCAGAGATACAGGCCCTGCCAGGTACCCAGCGCAAGTCGCCCGTCGACAACCGGAATCGCCACCGACGACCAAGCATGCCCAGGCGGTGCATGAACGTTATCCCAGCGACGCCACGGTGCTGGTGTATCTGGCACGGGCCCAGCAACGACTGGGCAATCATGATGCCGCAAGAGCCGCCTATATAAAGGTACTACAGCTGTTGCCAGACAATTTCGAGGCCAGCGAGTTTGTAAAATAACAAGGCTCGCATTAAACACTAACCACATTGCGGGACTTGCCTTCCCTGTAGGCGCGAATATTTTGCTCCACATCATCCAGCAACCGTTGGCGCGATTCGCGGCTGGCCCAGGCAATGTGTGGGGTAACGATTAAATTGGGCAGCATCACTTCAAGCAAGGGATTGCCCTGCTGTGGCGGCTCCGTTGTCAGGGTATCCACGCCGGCACCGGCAATGGCCTTGCGTTGCAATGCATCCACCAGTGCCTGTTCATCCACAATGCCACCGCGAGCGGCATTGATGAGAAGTGCCGCAGGTTTCATCATGGCCAGCTCAGCGGCACCGATCAAGCCCTGGGTCGATGGGGTCAATGGACAATGCAGGGTAATAACATCCGCCTGGCGCAATACATCCTCAAAGGCCACCCTGCCCGCGCGTGGTGACTGTCCCTTATGTTCGGCGATGATCGCCTGCATACCGAAGGCCTGCGCCGCCTGCGCCACGGCATGGCCCAACACACCATAACCAATCACTCCCAGCGTTTTACCCGCCAGTTCCGTGATAGGGTAATCCAGCAGGC
>JARRJV010000093.1 GCA_037388825.1 Acidiferrobacteraceae bacterium
GTCGATAGACAAGATCTTGGGAGCCGCGGTATGAGTTCACAGTCAGGATTCACGTTGAGGGAGAAGATCCTCTTGCACGGGCTGACATTGTCGGGCGTGTTCTTCGTGCTTTTCCCCATGGCAAGGCCTTTCTTCGATGAAACCACGCTTGCCGGGGCGATGCAGTTTGCGTCCGGTAGATGGGTACTGGCCCATTCTCTCGGAATGTTCGGGCTTATCCTGATGCCGGTGGGCTTCTTTGGATCGTATCTCTTCTTCAGAGAAACCAGGGCGGAAAAGGCAGCGTTCAATGCGTTCATTACCAACCTCATCGGGGCAGGCCTGACCTTGCCCTTTTTTGGAGCCGAGGCGTTCAGCTTGCAGGTCATCGGGCACGCGGCGGTTGATATGAACAACCCGGCCCTGATACCCCTGGTCAATCAAGTAAGGTTCGGACCCGGCCTGTTCTTCATAGGCATTGGCCTGATATTGATGTCCATATCCACGATAATCATTGCGAGGGCAGCATGGATATCGGGCAGGATGCCGAAATGGGCAGGGATTCCTCTTGCGGTTGGTTTTGTCCTGTTTATGCCTCTGCTCCAGGGAGATCCGGCATTCCAGTGGATGAGGATAGCGGACGGTTTGTTGATACTGGCAGGTTGCTTCATTCTTGTACGCAAGACCCGAAGCCTGGCTGAGGCAAACTAGATGCTGACAAGGTCACAAACTGTGAACCTGACGCTTCGTGCGGTCCTGGAGTTGAGCATCGTGCTCGCATTCGGCTACTGGGGATACGAAACAGGGACCACCGAGGCATCCAGAATCGGTTTCCTTGTTCTGTTCCCCGTTGTGGGCTTTGGAATTTGGGGTGCGATCGATTTCCATCAGCTTGGGAAAAATGCGGAATATTTCAGGCTGGTCCAGGAACTCGTCATATCGTTGCTTGCAGCTTACGGCTTGTATTTATCAGGACAAATGGTGTTCGCAGTGAGCCTGGCGGCGCTTACGATTGTCTATCACGTGCTGGTCTACCTTTCCGGGGAGAGGCTCTTGAAGAACGCATAGGGCAACACAAACGCAGGGGACAGACCACGGTTCTGAAGACGAGAAAAGGAGTCCGACGTCTTACCTACATCAGGGAGTTCGCTAGCCGGAGGATATCAACATGGACATGAAAATCTATCGAGTCGGTTCCAGACCCTCCGCGAAAGGCCCGGCGGAGCATTTCACCGGAGACGTCCGCCTTGACCCGCTATTCGACCCGATCGATCCGGCCCGCACGTCGGCGGCCCTGGTCACCTTTGAGCCGGGCGCCCGGTCCGATTGGCATACCCATCCCCTGGGCCAGCACCTGATCGTCACGGCCGGCAGCGGCTGGACCCAGTGCTGGGGCGGTCCCAAGAAGGAGATCCACGCGGGGGACGTCGTGTTCTGCAACTGTGGCAAGAAGCATTGGCACGGCGCCACCGACACCACCGGCATGAGCCACATTGCCGTGCAGGAGTGGAAGGACGGCACTCCGGTAAACTGGCTGGAGAAGGTGACGGACGAACAGTAGGCACTATGAAACCGGAATCTCGTCTGCTGCTGGTCGACGCAATCATCAATCTGGTCCTGGGAGTGGTGCTGATCTTCTTTCCCGGGCCGGTGGTTGCGGCCCTGGGGGTCCCGAGCGTCGACTCGGCGTTCTACCCCAGCATTCTGGGTGCGGTGCTTTTCGGGATCGGGATTGCCCTCCTGGTGCAGCGCAGAGCCGGTGGTGGACTGGGTCTGCGCGGGGCGGTTGCCATCAATCTCAGCGGTGGCGTAGTCCTGGTTTTCTGGCTCCTGTTCGGCCACCTGCAGCTGCCGGTACGAGGTCTGGTCTTTCTATGGGCATTGGCGGCGGTCCTGGTGGGAATCAGTACCGTCGAGCTTGTCGCGGCAGCGCGCCGAAAGCTGTAGAACAACAAACCGTAGCATTCCGGTTCTCCAAGCTTGCCATCATTGCTTCGGAGAAGTCATTCCCTATCGAGCGGTACCGTTGCGTGGCTTCCTGACCGCGGATCCCTCTTGTCAGTCACGATCGAATATCAGAGGATGCTTATTCATTACACAGTTTTTACACGCGACGACAGGAATTCTTGCCATGCCAAACGTCAGCACTCCCTTGCTCGGATGGGCCTTTAACGATGTGCTCAATGAGTTGCACCAGCTTGTTTTCGAGGGCGTCCCCGGTGAGTCGCACCCATTCGTCCTGCACCTCGATGGCCGCAAGCTTTCGGAGATGGAGTGGCAGCGATGGCTCAAGACCTGGTCGGACTTTGCCAAGCGGATCGATGCGCGTCATGCCGGGCTGGCCAGCTATATCGCCTATGCGGTGGGCATCGCGCGGGACGACAAGAATCTGATGAACCAGGCATTCGACACAATTAGCGCATCGATCGAGGATAACGACCGGCTCAAGGGCACAATACGCGACATCGACAGCGTGGTCGTGTTCATGAAGGCGGCAACCTCAAAGAACCGAAGCGACGGAATCATCATCGGCCATCTTCAGTCCCGCGGAATTGAGGATTTCTAGGAAGGATCGGGCAGCGCGCTGTCCGCGGTCAATGCCATGTTTGCAGTGTTCAGGAAGCCGGCGGCAAGAAGAGGGCTCAATGAATAAGATCTATCTGCTTGTCCTGCTTCTTGTTTCTGCAGAAACCGCGTTCGCGTCACAACAAGCTCCAATAGTTCCTGAGTCGGCTCAAGATGGGGCAATCAAACAGACAACACTTCAACGAGATGCCCTCAGGACGGCAAAGGGGCGGATCATGTTGGATTACGAGGTGATCCCGGTTCCTGGATATAAATCGATCGATTTACTTGGCGCACACTATCTTCATCAATTGAATTCTTGGCTCTACCTGGGTGTCGGGATTCACGCACCATTGGTGTACGGCAATTACAGTGGCTTCATGGCCTTCGATACAACCCTCCATGCTCAACGCAGAATCTTTGGAAACTCGTTTGTCGATGCGGGGGTGTCTCTTGGCGGCGGAGCCGGCGGCTCCAGTATATCCCAGGTTGTACAATTGTCCGGTACGGGGAGATTAATCAAAAGCTACATAGGATTGGGCTACGATTTTCGCAATTTCTCGGCAGGGGTAAATTACACTCACTTTCAATTTGTCGATTCACTAACAGATCACTCTCAACTGGATTTCTTTTTTCAAAAACCGGTTTCGTACTTTGTCGGTTCCTATGCGTATTCAGGCAGACAAACAGGTTCGGATGTTTCTCTTCCGGGGGTCGGGGAAACCATATTGGCGGCGGAATTCAACAACATATTTCAACTCAATCCCACAGGGTCGAATAGAAATACGATCAATTCACTGTCTCTTCAATTCTCACATTTCCTGAACAGAAACCCCTATGTGTTTTTTGGAGTAGAGGCCGGCTATCAAGGCCTCCCGTGGTACAACCAGGCTCTAGGAGGTATTGGGTACAGGTATTCAATGTCTCCTCGCATTAATTTCTATGGCCAAATCGGTGTGGGTAGCGGAGGGTATGACCCGGCGGAAATCGATATAGGCCCCGGGCTAATTGTGTATCCCAAGGTGTCGGCAGAGTATTTGTTAAACAAGACCCTTGGTATCGCTTTGTCGACTGGCTATGTGGTGGCACCCTACGGGACCTCGAAGAACGTCACCTTGGGCGCAGCCCTGAATTACCACCTTGCTAGCAAAGAAGGAAGCCGTCTTGGAACCGGCACTGAGAACGTTCAGAGATTCAGGGGATTCCGCTTCAATGTGTTCCACCAAACGGAATTTAATGTACGAGTTGGGACCAGCGCGCACCATAATATCAATTTACTGTCAGCTCAGTGGGACAGTATCCTGAGTGACCACTGGTATTTGCCTATCCAGGCTAGCGTCGCGACGAATGACTTTCTCGGATACCCAGGGTATGGGGAGCTATCAGCTGGATTAGGTGTACAGAACAAATACGTCGCAAGAAATCGTTTCCAGAACTTTTTCCAGGTACTAATTGGAACAAACATCAATAACTTTGTGCTAAAAACGTCGGCTGGCCTGAACTATAGTCTGACCGACAACCTCGCGCTCTATGGCCAGGTGGGCAGGACAATATCACTCAACAAGTGGACGCAGTACGCGTTCGATATGCGGGTAAATGCCGACTCGGTCGGTTT
This sequence comes from Acidiferrobacteraceae bacterium, assembly GCA_037388825.1. Taxonomy (NCBI): domain Bacteria; kingdom Pseudomonadati; phylum Pseudomonadota; class Gammaproteobacteria; order Acidiferrobacterales; family Acidiferrobacteraceae; species Acidiferrobacteraceae bacterium. The sequence goes on from JARRJV010000093.1 coordinate 4,160, forward strand.
GGGATTGACATACCGTTTCTCATTGCTGTGATCAATATTCCAGTTTTTCGTACGTGAAGGGCGAACGATTATATCCATGACAATGCATTTGCCTACCTTGCCGCTGCTAGCTGCATTCATTGCAGCGAGCATCGTTCTGGCCATCACGCCGGGGCCCGGCGTGTTATATATCGTCGCCCGCAGCGTCATTCATGGCCGCCGCGCCGGCTTGATGTCGGTGGCGGGAGTCGCCCTGGGCAATTTCGGCAACGCAGCCGTCGCCGCGGTGGGCCTGGGTGCCTTGTTTGCGGTCTCGACGCTTGCCTTCTCCGTAGCGCAGTATGCGGGGGCTCTCTACCTGGTGTACCTGGGCATCAGGTTGCTGCGCTCCAAATCGACGGAAGATCCGGACTCGGTGCCGATCCCCAGTTCCGGGGCTCGCGTTTTCCAGGATGGTTTCCTGGTCGCTCTGCTCAACCCCAAGACAGCCGTCTTCTTTGCCGCGTTCCTGCCCCAGTTCATGACGCCTGCGACACCGCCCCTGCTGCAGAGCCTGTTCCTCGGTTCGCTGTTTGTTGTCATTGCGGCCGCTACGGACAGCGTCTACGCCCTGACCGCGAGCACGGTCGCACCGCGAGCCAGGCGTTTGGGTCGCCATGCCCGGATCTTCGGCGGCGGGGTATTCATCGGGCTGGGCTTGTTCGCGGCGCTGTCCGGGTCACGGGCAGGCAAATGAGAGGCCGGGGGGTCTCGCAAGAATGGTTCTGATCGCGGCCTTGCCACGGGCGCCGCTACCGGGTCGGTATTTCTGCGCTATAAAACCAACGCTATCTTAACGCGCAGGAACACGTTCCAAAGTAATCTGCTGTTCCCAGTTGGGGAGCGATAGAAGTTCTTCGCCGGATACAACTTCTTTTGCTTGATCCCGGAACGTGACAAGGCCCGGTGCAGTCCGGGCAGGCGCGGTAAATCTCATGGCGGAGGCAATTTGCGCGAGCGAGGTGGCATCGCTTCCCGTAAGCGGGTGGGATCAGCCGTGCGCCTCGGAGACCCGAGAGCAGGCCGTGGGCGTGCTCGAAGGTGGAGATGTGGTTTTCATTCCGCAGCTGCGGTTTGCGCTGGACAATGGCGAAGACCGTCTGCTGACACCGGCGATCGCGGGCGAGGGGAAGAATATCAGCCTGGACCCTGCAAGCGGGGTATTGCGTGGCAGCAGTGCCGCGGACACGGAGATGGAGTTGCTTCAGGGAATGATGATACGGTTCGCCAGCTTGAGCCGGGCCTTGCTGCTCAACCTGCTGCCGGGGTACGCGGCTGAGCTGACACAGGCGCGCACAAGCTTTCGGCCGGTCGAGATTGCCGGGCGCTCAAGCTCCTGGCGCAAGGACGATACACGTCTGCACGTGGACAGTTTTCCGTCCACCCCTACCCAGGGCAGACGCATCCTGCGTGTGTTCACGAATATCAATCCGCAGGGGCGGCCCCGATCCTGGAGGGTGGGCGAGCCGTTCGCCGCGGTGGTCGGCCGATACATTCATTCGATCCCGGGCCCGGCGCCGGCCTCCAGTGTGGCGCTGAATTTGTTGGGTCTGACGAAGAGCCGGCGCAGCGCCTACGATCACTACATGCTGAGACTGCATGACACGATGAAGGCAGACCTGGACTACCAGAAGAATGCAGTACAAAGGCAATTCGAATTTTCCGCGGGAAGTACATGGATTGCTTTTACTGACAAGACGTCCCACGCCGCGAGGGGCGGCCAGTACGCGTTGGAGCAGACATTCTACCTGCCGGTTGATGCGATGATGAATCCGGCGCAATCGCCGCTGCGGATTCTGGAGCACACCCTGGGCCGCCGCCTGGTATGACACCGGTACCGGCTCGCGCAAAACGAAAAACCAGTTCCCTGGAAACCGATCGGATCGTGCAGATTGGGAAATCGCGCTTCCCGATTCTGGTATTCTTGTCCTGCAACGACGGAGGGAGAAATGGCAGAAGAGGAGCCCACGAAAGAAGATCAGACTACCATCGGTCACCGCCTGGTTTACTTCGCGGCCGAACGCACGCTGATGTCCTGGGTGCGCGCGGCGCTGGGCTTGATGGGCCTGGGGTTTGTGATCGATCGCTTCGGCCTGGTATTGCGCCAGCTTGCGCCGTCGGCATTGGCCCATCACTCCAAGGCCTTTTCGTTCTGGGGCGGGACGGTGCTGGTCCTGGTGGGCGCCGTCATGGCCTCGGTCGCGGCCCTGCGCTACTGGCTATTTGCCCGCAACTACCGTCATGGTGAATCCACCCGGCCGGGCCACGGGATTATGCTCGGGATCCTTTTCACGGTGATTGTGGCCGTGCTCGGGTTCGTGGTGGCGGCGTTCCTGTTGACCGTGGGAGATTGAGCAGCCGTGCGACCACTGAACAGGGAGCATCAGGTGTGAGTATCGAGTTGAGTGTTCTGGTCTGGAGCGTTGTGTTGGGCTTCGTTCACATCATCGTGGCGTCCCAGGCCAAGGCCCTTCAGCTCGGCTACCGATGGACCGCCAGCGCTCGGGATGACGAACGGCCGGCGCTGACGGGGGTGGCGGGCCGCCTCGACCGGGCCGCGAGTAACTATGTGGAAACATTCCCTTTTTTTGCGACTTTGGTGCTTGTTGCGCAGGGGGTGCACATTCACAACGCCCTGACGGTATGGGGATCGTTTCTGTATCTTGGCGGGCGTGTGCTGTACCTGCCGCTGTATGCCTTCGGTGTCTATCTCATCCGTTCGCTGGTGTGGAATGTAGCCGCCCTGGGCATATTCCTGTTTCTGTTTGCTCTATTGCGCCCATAGGTCCTGCTTGCTCGTGATATGGGCAGACGAAGCGTAATCAAGAAGCGTTTTCTTCCCCATTCCATGATCATCCAGGACTGTAAAAAGGAAAAGAAACGCAAAGCTTGCTGATCGCGAATCTGGGCAATGTTTTGACATCGATTACAACTGCATAGCCTCGTCGATTGGGTTCGAACTTTCGGGATATGGTCTGTCCAATCCTGGGCGCACACGGAATCCGGAGGTGTGTATGGGTATCGCGGTGATCACGGGAGCGGAGCGTGGCCTTGGGCTGGGAGTGGCCCGCGCACTGGCGGAGCATGGCTATACGCCCATCCTGACCGGACGCGACACTGCCGCCCTGGAGGAAGTCGCAAGCAAGTTGCCCGGTGTTGCTCGTACGGCAGCGCTCGACGTGGCGTCCGATGCCTCCGTCACCGCGTTCTTTGCCGGGCTGGAGGCTCGGGAAGGACGGATCGATGTGCTGGTGAACAATGCCGGCCGGCTCTACAACGGAAGGCCCGACGGGCTGAATACCACGGCCGAGGAGATCATTGAGGCGATCAACAACAACGCACTGGGTGCCTGGCGCATGATGCAACGGGTGATCCCGATGATGAACGCGCAGGGCTATGGCCGGATCGTCAACGTCTCCTCGGCCATGGGCGCGCTCGATTCCCTTGGACCTAATTCGGTGCTCATCGGGCTTCCAAGGCGGCGCTGAATTCCCTGACTCTCATTGCCGCGCC
>JARRJV010000094.1 GCA_037388825.1 Acidiferrobacteraceae bacterium
CTCTGGACCAGGCGCTGGAAATCAAGAATACCGATATCGCCGAGGAACTGGCCCTGCCCCCGGTTAAGGTTCACTGCTCGGTTCTGGCCGAGGACGCCATCAAGGCTGCCATTTCCGATTATCAGGAGAAAAAGGAACCCGCCGGCGCGACCGCGCCCGAACCGGCCTCCGCGGCCTGACCCTGACTCAGGGAGAGAAGAATCATGACCGAAACCACTGCACCTGCACCCATCGTCTTTAGCGATGACGCCGCCGCCAAGGTCCATGCGCTGATCAGCGAAGAAGGCAACCCTGAACTGAAGTTGCGCATCTTCATTTCCGGTGGCGGTTGCTCCGGATTTCAGTACGGATTCTCGTTTGACGAATCCAGCGGCGACGACGACATCGTCGTCGAGAAAAACGGCGTTCAGGTACTGATCGATCCCCTGAGCCTGCAGTATCTCGTTGGCGCCGAGGTGGACTACCAGGAAGGTCTGGACGGCGCACGCTTCGTTATCAAGAACCCGAACGCCACCACGACCTGCGGTTGCGGCAGTTCGTTTTCGATGTAAGGAGCCAGGAACCATGGCGGTGACTCTGTCCGAAAAAGCTGCACAACACATCCGCAAGTCCCTCGACAAACGCGGCTCCGGCATCGGCCTGCGGCTCGGTGTTCGCACGGCCGGCTGTTCCGGAATGGCCTATACCCTGGAATTCGCGGATGAGTCATTGCCGGATGACCTCAGTTTCGAGAGTCAGGGCGTCACGCTGTTCGTGGATGCCAAGAGCCTTGCCTACCTGGACGGGACGGAACTCGACTTCGTGCGCGAAGGCTTGAATGAGGGTTTCAAGTTCCACAATCCCAACGTCACGGGACAGTGCGGTTGCGGTGAAAGCTTCACCGTCTGACCAGGACTATACCCGGCAGGAGCATCCATGGCCCTATTGACCATCGCCGAACCGGGGCAAAGCGAGGCTCCGCACCAACATCGCCTGGCCGTGGGAATTGATCTCGGCACCACCCATTCACTGGTGGCCAGCGTACGCAACGGAGCCCCCGAGATCCTGCGCGATGAGGATGGGCGCACCCTCCTGCCTTCCGTCGTTCGCTACTTCCCCGACGGCAATGTCGATGTCGGTCATGATGCACGTGCAGCGCAGACCCGGGACCCGTACAACACCATTGCCTCGGCAAAGAGATTCATGGGCCGCGGCCTGGCGGATCTCGGCGAAGCCGGCTCGCCATACCGCATGGTCGACACCCCCGGCATGGTGCGGCTCGAAACCGCCGCCGGTGAGCGCAGTCCGATCGAGGTATCGGCGGAGATTCTCAAGGTCCTGCGCCAACGGGCCGAAGCCTCCCTGGGCGGCGAACTCGTCGGCGCCGTGATCACGGTACCGGCCTATTTCGACGATGCCCAGCGTCAGGCGACCAAGGATGCGGCGCAACTCGCCGGACTCAATGTGTTGCGCCTCCTGAATGAACCGACGGCAGCCGCGGTGGCCTACGGCCTGGAGAATGGCGCCGAGGGTATCTATGCCGTGTACGACCTTGGCGGCGGGACTTTCGATTTCTCAATCCTGCGGCTGGCGCGCGGGGTGTTTGAGGTATTGGCCGTGAACGGCGATTCCGCCCTGGGCGGCGATGACTTCGATGAATGCATTGCCGCATGGATCGAGGCCCGGCTCCATATCGAAGATGCCGGGGATCGGCAGCTCGTGCGCAAAAACGCACGGGCAGCGAAGGAAGCACTCGCCGAAAAGGACGAAACCCGCATCGCGGCTCAGCTCTCGGATGGTTCGTCGGTGGACCTGAGCCTGGATCGCGAAACCTTCGACGAGCTTACGGAAAGACTGGTCGCCCGCACCCTGAGTCCGGTGCGCCGGGCCCTGCGGGACGCCGGACTCTCCGTGGAAGAGATCCAGGGCGTGGTACTGGTCGGCGGAGCCACGCGCATGCATTCCATCCGTCGCGCCTGTGCAGAGTTCTTTCACCAGGAACCGCTGACGGATCTGGACCCGGACCAGGTTGTTGCCCTCGGGGCCTCCATTCAGGCCAATGCCCTTGCCGGCAACCGCGGCGCCGAAGACTGGTTGCTGCTCGATGTCATCCCGCTGTCCCTGGGGCTGGAGACCATGGGCGGCCTCGCGGAGAAGATTATCCCCCGCAACAGCACCCTGCCCCTGGCGCGCGCCCAGGATTTCACCACATTCAAGGACGGACAGACCGCCCTGAGCATGCACGTAGTGCAGGGCGAAAGGGAACTGGTACAGGACTGCCGTTCGCTGGCACGTTTCGAACTCCGTGGAATTCCACCCATGGTGGCCGGGGCCGCGCGTATCCGCGTGACCTTTCAGGTAGACGCCGACGGCCTGCTCAGCGTATCCGCGCGCGAGCAAACCAGTGGCGTAGAGGCGTCCATCGCGGTCAAGCCTTCGTACGGGCTGAGCGACAACGAGATCGCTGACATGCTACAGGAATCCCAGGCCAATGCCCTGGAGGATGCAAGCATGCGCGCCCTGCATGAACAAAAGGTCGAGGCACAACGTTCCCTGGAGGCCATCCTGCCGGCACTGGTCGCGGACGGTGAGGAGCTTCTCACCGCGGAAGAGCGGACCACCATCGGCCTGGCAATGGAAACGTTGCGCGAGGCGATGGAAGGCCCAGATGCCGACCGGATTCGCGTGGCCGTCGACGAACTGAACCACCTGACCACACCCTTCGCCGCGCGCCGGATGGACCGTGCGGTGCAAGCCGCTCTCACAGGACAGAAAGCCGAGGATCTTGCCTGATGCCCAGGATCACCATACTTCCCCATGACGAGTTGTGCCCCGATGGAGTGGAATTCGATGCCACTTCCGGCGTTTCATTGTGCGATTTGCTGCACAAACATGGCGTCGCAATCGAACATGCATGCGAAAAGGCGTGCGTGTGCACTACCTGTCACGTGATCGTACGCGAGGGATTCTCTTCCTTGCGCACCGCAAGCGACGAGGAAGAGGACCAGCTCGGCAAGGCCTGGGGACTAGAACCGACTTCGCGCCTGAGTTGCCAGACAAGGCTTGGACAGCAGGATCTCGTGATTGAGATCCCTCGATACAATCTCAATTTCGCGCGCGAGCTCGCCTGAGATTCATTGTCCTGTCTTGTCGATCGGGAAACGACATCGGCCTTTGTCGCAAACCCAACAATCGCAGACAGTTGTAGGATTCCCTCCCCACTTTCGACCCTTCATTCAGAACAAAAACCCGCTTTCTCCGCAACATTCGGGTGCCCGGCATCTTGGCATGTGAGTTGCTATTCCCCTATTCGAGAACAGTTATCGAAGCGGGAAGACACCCATGTCCGACATACGCATCACCGTGAACGACACCACCCTGCGCGACGGCGAGCAGAGCGCGGGTGTGGCATTCACTGTGGACGAAAAACTTGCGATCGCCGGTGCACTCGCCGGCGCAGGTGTCATGGAAATGGAGATCGGCATTCCCGCCATGGGCGGGGCCGAACTGGAAACGATAGAGGCGATTGCGTGTCTCCATCTGCCGGCACGACTCATGGTCTGGGGACGCATGACGCCCGAGGACCTGCGTGCCGCCCGCAGCTGTCCCGTCGACATCGTGAATCTCTCCATCCCGGTGTCCGACACCCAGATTCGCCACAAGCTTGGGAAAGATCGCGACTGGGTGCTGACACGCATTGGTTACTTCGTCCGCGCCGCACTCGATGTTGGGTTCGAAGTCTGCGTCGGTGCCGAGGACGCGTCGCGTGCCGACGAGGATTTCCTGCTACATGTCGCCGAAACCGCCCGTGCCGCCGGCGCGCGCCGGATCCGCTTTGCCGACACCCTGGGGCTGCTGGACCCGTTTACCACGTCGGAGCGCATCCGCCACTTGCGCTCCGTAGCGGAACTGGAAGTGGAGATGCATGCCCACGACGACCTTGGTCTCGCCACTGCCAACTCCCTGGCAGCGGCCCTCTCCGGTGCGACGCATATCAATACCACCGTCAACGGCCTGGGAGAACGGGCCGGCAATGCGCCTCTGGAAGAGGTCGTCATGGCTTTGCGTCATCTGTACAACATCGAAACCGACATCGACACCCATTGCTTCCCCGTGGTGTCGCAAATGGTGGCCCGTGCATCCGGCCGGCCGGTCGCCGCGGGCAAGAGCATCGTCGGGGAGTCCGTCTTCACCCACGAGGCCGGAATCCACGTCGATGGCCTGTACAAGAACCTGAACAACTACCAGGGGTTCGACCCGGCCGAGGTCGGGCGCGAACACCGTGTCGTGCTGGGCAAACACTCGGGGTCCAGGGCCGTGGTGCAGGCCTATGCCCGACTGGGCATCGCGCTCACCGAATCGCAGGCGCGCGACATCCTTGTGCGCATCCGCGCGCATTCGGTCACGACCAAGCGCTCGCCCGAGACCACCGATCTCGAACGTTTCTATCTGGAGGCCACGGAATGCGCGGTGATTCAGGCATGAACCGGAAGCCGGCCCCGGGGATGTTGCGCAGACTACGGGAGGACGTAGATTGCGTATTTCAGCGCGATCCGGCGGCGCGTACGCGCCTCGAGGTGTTCGCCACCTACCCCGGACTGCATGCGCTCCTGTGCCATCGCGTGGCCCATGCACTATGGATGCGGGGCTGGTGTTTCGTCGCCCGATTCCTTTCCGGTACTGCCCGCGCGCTCACGCAAATTGATATCCATCCCGGTGCGGTGATCGGTCGACGCCTGTTCATCGACCACGGCAGCGGCGTCGTTATCGGCGAGACCGCGGTGATTGGCGATGACGTCACCCTGTACCACGGCGTAACCCTGGGCGGCGTCTCCTGGAATACGGGCAAGCGCCATCCCACGCTGGAGGATGGCGTGGTGGTTGGTGCCGGCGCCAAGGTTCTTGGCCCGATCACGATCGAGCGCAATGGCCGCGTCGGCGCCAATTCGGTGGTAATCCAGGACGTACCCGAAGGCATGACCGTGGTCGGGATCCCGGGTCGCGTCGTCGTCCCGCTGGCGAATCGACGCATCACCGAACAGGGAATCGATCTGGATCATCACCTGATGCCCGATCCGGTCGGCAAGGCCATCTCCTGCCTGCTTGAGCGTATCAACACCCTGGAAGCGAGGCTGGAGGCGGTTTCCACGGAAAGCACGCCCGCAACAAACCGGGAATGTGTCACTTGTGTCGATACCTGCGATCCGGCGCAGGTCAATGTGAAACCCGATACCACTTCGCATTAAAGGCGGATACCAATGAGCGAATTGATGGAAAAACTGAATACCCTGTCCTCGGCCGAGGAGTTCCTCGCCTATCTCGAGGGGCCCTCCGACCAGGCAGTGGTTCACGTGAACCGTTTGCATATCCTCAAGCGCTTTCACCAGTACCTGCGCAACACGCCGGGCGTCGATGCCCAGGACGAGGCGCAGCAGCGGGAAACCTGTCGTGAACTGCTCACGCGTGCGTACGAGGATTTCGTGCGCTCCACGCCGGCCCAGGAAAAAGTGTTCAAGGTGT
>JARRJV010000095.1 GCA_037388825.1 Acidiferrobacteraceae bacterium
CAAGGGTAACAACGGCAACGATGCCTTCTATCGCATTGCCTACCAGAAGAAGTTCAGCAAGAACGCCGAGGCCCACGTTGGTTACGTCAACAACGGTGCTGGCGCCGGCAATGTTGGCACCTACGGCGGTGGCATCATCGTCAAGTTCTAAGATTGTTTGGAACTGATGTTCGGGAAAGGGACGCTTCGGCGTCCCTTTTCTTTTTTCCCGAAAATCGGGACGATTGGGTAGAATACGCATTCGCAAACCAACGAAGGCGCGATGAATACCAAAGCGGACAACATCCTGGATGGGCTGTGGGTTTGGCCAGCAGATCAGAAGGCCGACAAATTCTGCGAAGAACCCACGATGGTGGTGACGGACTTCGAGGACGCCCAGGACCTGAACCGGAAGATCTATGACCGAATCCTGGAACTGGAGGAGGAAGGCTCGCTCGTCCATACTTTTGCCAACGCCGGTAGCAAGGTGCGGCACGTCCACAAATGGGGTTGCCCGGAAGCGGATTTCCTCGAGGAGCGGGTCAAGTACCTGTTCGAGTACCTCACCGGACGCAAGGCGAGAATTGATCTCGGCTGGGCCAATGTGAACCGGAAGTACAACTATCTTGCCGGTCATTCCCATCTGGGTACGCTGGCGAGCATCGTGTACATGCTGGAACCCGGGGACCCGCCTACCGAGGAGTATCCACTGAGTGGGCGCTTGTCATTTCTCGATCCCCGTATTCCGGCCTGTTGTCCCGACGAACCAGACCGCTTGACCCTGGAGGTTCATGCCGATATGAGGGCCGGTACCATGGTGATGTTCCCGGCCTGGGTCGTTCACCAGGTGCATCCCTATTTTGGTGACAAGACCCGGATCACGCTGGCCTGGAATGTAAACCCGGCGGACTGAATTGAATTCCGAAGTGACAGCGCAGAGCAGTAATAAGGTCTGGCATCACGCCACGGTGACGCGCGCACGGCGCGAGCAGCTGAACGGCCATCGCAGCGCGCTGCTTTGGTTTACCGGCCTGTCGGGCTCGGGCAAGTCGACTCTCGCCCATACGGTGGAGGAACAGCTGCACCAGCTTGGCTGCCACACCTTTGTATTTGACGGCGACAACGTGCGCCACGGCCTGTGTTCCGACCTCGGCTTTTCCGAGACGGATCGGTCCGAGAACATTCGCCGCATCGCCGAAATGGGGAAGCTCTATGTCGACGCCGGGATGATTGCGCTGACGGCGTTTATCTCCCCGATGCGCCAGGACCGGGCCTTCGTGCGCAATCTTGTGGGCGAGAACGATTTCATTGAAATCTGGTGTCGTTGCCCATTGGAAGTGTGCGAGGAGCGGGATGTCAAAGGTCTGTATCGACGCGCCCGCGCCGGGGAGATCGATCACTTCACCGGGATCTCGGCTCCGTACGAGGAACCGGACCGGGCTGACCTGATCGTCGACACGGACCGTGAAGAGCTTGACGATTCGGCCGCCCGAATAATTTCCTTGTTGCGCGACCGCGGAGTGATACCATCCGCGTAATATGAATCGCTTTCCTGACCCGGTGTTCGACCGGGTCCCACTCGACAGAAATCATGATCAAGATCGGCATCATCGGCGGGACGGGCTATACAGGCGTTGAGCTGTTGCGCCTGCTTTCGGGACATCCCGAGGCACAGCTGGAGGTAATCACCTCCCGCGGTGAGGCGGGTCGGCCCGTGGCCGAACTGTTTCCGAGTCTGCGTGGCCACGTCGACCTGGCCTTCAGTGAACCCGATACCAAGGCCCTGGCGGCCTGCGACGTGGTCTTCAGCGCCACGCCCAACGGGGTTGCCATGACCCATGCGCGTGAACTGGTGGATGCGGGCACGAAGCTGATTGATCTCGCGGCCGACTTCCGGATCAGCGACATCGCCACCTGGGAAAAGTGGTATGGCATGAAGCACGCCTGCCCGGACCTGGTGGGCGAGGCCGTATACGGCCTTTGTGAGATCAATCGGGAATCGATCAAGGGGGCGCGCATCGTCGCCAATCCCGGTTGCTATCCCACCGTGGTTCAGCTTGGGTTCCTGCCCCTGATCGAGCATGGCCTGATTGACGATGCCCGGCTGATCGCGGACTGCAAGTCCGGTGTCAGCGGCGCCGGGCGCAAGACCGAGATACCCTATCTGTACAGCGAGGCGGCCGATACCATGAAGGCCTACGGCGTCGCCGGTCATCGTCACCTGCCCGAGATTCGTCAGGGTCTGGCGCGTGTCGCCGGTCACGAAGTGGGTCTGACCTTCACGCCTCATTTGGCCCCCATGATCCGGGGCATGCATGCCACGCTGTACGCGCGTCTGACCGCAGACGCGCCGGATCTTCAATCGCTGTACGAGAAGCGCTACGACGGTGAACACTTCGTCGACGTGTTGCCGGCTGGCAGCCACCCGGAGACCCGTTCCGTGCGCGGAACGAACACCTGCCGCATCGCACTGCACCGGCCCCAGGACGGTGACACCGTGGTTGTGCTCGCCGTGATCGACAATCTGGTCAAGGGTGCCGCCGGTCAGGCGGTGCAGAACATGAATATCCTGTTTGGTCTTGATGAATCCATGGGTCTCGGACAACCCGGGCTCATGCCCTGACCGGGGGTCATGGTTCGCTGTTTGTTGCCCTTGATGACACGCTATAATTTCCCCGTGCAAAGGCGGATACCTGAATGAGAAAGCGCAACCGGACGAGCGAGTTGGTGGTCAAGCCGCGCCAGCCGATCCGTACCAAGGTCATGGCGGCCGCGTTCGGTGTTGTTGTCACCCTGTTGGTGGTATTTGGCGTCTATCGCTACGGCCTGAAGCGGGCCGGTTTTGAGTCCGTACTGGCTTCGCAGGTGCAGTCGAATCTGCAGGAGCAGATCGACGAACGGAAGAAGGAGAACCAGGACTTGCGAGATTCCCTGGCGCGGGCGGATCCGGGTGCAGAGCCTGCAGATCAAGCCCGGGAATAAGGACACGCGCTTTCACTACAAGCTGGTAGTGATCCAGGCCCTGAAGCACGACCGCAATATCCGGGGTAGTGCGCGCTTCGAAATTGCGGGGCTTCAGGCGGGCAAGGATACCGTGCTACAGTTTCCGCAGAGGAGTCGCCGCGCGATCGGCTTTAATTTCAAGTACTTCCAGGACCTGGAGGGGGACTTTGATCTTCCCGCGGCCTTCGAGCCGCACAAGATCAAGGTGACCGTGACGACAACCGGACGAAACGGAAAGACCATAGAAAAGGAATATCCCTGGCCCGAAAACCGGGCGTGAATGACGATTGGAGGGCGAAACGATGCTGGAATCGAAATCAAGCCAGAAGGCGTGCAACACCATTGATACCCTGATCGGAGTGAAAACCGAGATCAAGGGCGACATCTCCTTCACCGGCGGTCTGCGCGTGGATGGAAAGATCCGCGGCAATATCATTGCCAGCGGCGATGCCAGCAGCACGCTCGTGCTGAGCGAGCATGCCGAGGTGGAGGGCGATGTAACCGTGCCGCACATGATCCTCAATGGCCGCATCAAGGGAAACGTCCACTGCTCCGAGCGGGTGGAACTGCAGCCCAAGGCGGAAATCATTGGCGACGTGCACTACAAGATCATTGAAATGGCCCTGGGCGCGGCGATCAACGGCAATCTGGTGCGCGAGACCGCGGAGTCGGCCCAAAAGGGAACCATTGCGAAGCTGAAGACCGTGGGCGGTTCCGAGGAAAAAGCCTGAGAACGGCAATATTTGACCAATTTCCTCAGGAATACGATAATTCTCCCATAGCTTGCGCTACGGCGCGCGCGACCCCATACAGGGGTAGGCGAGAATCTGGAGGTTTTGATATGTCTGCTGTGAGCACTGAAATGCCGTCCCCCTTGCTGTTTACCGACAATGCGGCGGCCAAGGTCAAGGAGCTCATCGAGGGCGAGGGCAACCCCGACCTGATGCTGCGCGTATTCATTTCCGGCGGCGGTTGCTCCGGTTTCCAGTACGGGTTCACCTTCGAGGATAGTGCCTCCGATGACGATACCCGCGTGGAAAAGGGCGGTGTAACCCTGCTCATCGATCCGCTGAGCTACCAGTACCTGGTGGGTGCCGAGATCGACTACAGCGAGGGCCTGCAGGGCGCGCAGTTCGTGATCAAGAACCCGAACGCCAAGACCACATGTGGCTGCGGTTCGTCCTTCGGCGTCTGATCAAAGACATTGGCGGATCTGGAGACGGGAGGCCTCGGCCTCCCGTTTTTCGTTGGCGCCGGCTCAGTCCCGGAACGGGGGCGCGTAGATCGCGCCCAGGATGGCCGGGCATTCTGCGCCAGTGACGGCGGCGACGTTTCCCGGGCGCTTCGCCAGCCTTTCCCGTGCCAACCAGGCGAAGGCCATGGCCTCTACCCAATCCGGGTCCAGACCCAGGGCCGCCGTCGTTTCCACCGATGCGTCCGCCAGTTCTGTGCTCAGCTGTTCCATGAGTGCGGGATTGTGTACCCCGCCGCCACATACGAAGACTTCATCTGGCCGACTGGCCAGGGACCTCAAGGCGCGGGCAATGCTCACCGCGGTCAGGCGCACCAGCGTCGCCTGCACGTCCTCGGGTGCCGGCGCGGTCTTCAGTTCGGACAGGGCGGCTTCGAGCCAGGGAAGATTGAATCGCTCCTGGCCGGTGCTCTTGGGTGCGGGTCGGTCGAAGTAGGGATCCGCAAGCAGTCGATCCAGCAGTTGCGCCAGTGGCTTGCCCGTCAGACCCCATTCGCCTCCGGCGTCGTAGTCCTTCTGCCGGTGCTGTGTGATCCACCGATCCATCAAGGTATTCCCGGGACCGGTATCGAAACCGACCACCGCAGCCGTCGGGTCCCGCGGCAGGTGCGTGACGTTGGCGATGCCACCGATGTTGACAATGGCACGGTTCGATTGCGTGCTGCGGAACTGTGCCTGGTGAAATGCGGGAACCAGCGGCGCGCCTTCGCCCCGGACCGCCAGGTCTCCGCTGCGGAAGTCGGCCACCGTAGGGATTCCCGTTCGCGCCGCAATCGTCGCCGCGTTTCCGATCTGCACCGTGTAGCGTACCGACGTACCATGGTGGTGGCGAATCGTCTGGCCGTGGCTGCCGATGGCCGCAACCTCGTCCGGAGCGATGCTGGCCTTCTTCAGAAGTGCCAGGCTTGCGTCCGCAAACTCCTGTCCCAGGCGCATGTCCAGCTCGCCCATGCGCTCGATCTCGTTCGCGCCGGGCAGGGTGAGCCCCAGAATCTGTTCCCGAATTCCGGCTGGATAGGGGTGGTGATGGTGCGTGTGGAGTTGCAGCAGCCCTTGTTCGCCCCCGGACGCGAGCGCCGCATCGATTCCATCCACACTGGTGCCGGAAATGAGACCGAGGTAGTACATCACTACCGGTCAGGGGCGGGATACGCTGGCCACCTGCAGTCGGCCGTCCAGCCGGTCCAGGGCCACACCCCAGGTGACGGCCTGGCGGTGGAATTCTTCACGGTAGGCAGCCAGGATCGGAGCGGCCTTGGGTAGCCGCACGGTCAGAGGGTTGCGGTGGTGGCCGTACACACGGAATTCGTAGTGCAGGTGTGGGCCAGTGGCGAGACCCGTGTGACCCACGTAGCCAATGACTTCGCCCTGATGGACGAGGCTCCCGCTCCGTTGTCCCCGCGCAAACCGGGACAGGTGACCATACAGGGTGCTGTACTTGGATCCATGCTGGATGATCACGGTCTTGCCGTAGCCACCGTGCCATCGGCGGCTGACGATGCGTCCGGTCGCGGTCGCGTGCACGGGCGTTCCGGTGCGGGCCGCATAGTCGACGCCGGTATGGGCGCGCCAGCGCTTCAGAATCGGATGGTAGCGCCGGCGGGTATAGCGCGAACTGATTCGGGAAAACTGGACCGGCGAGCGCAGGAACTGGCGCTCGACACTGTTGCCCGCGGGGGTGTAGTAACGCATATGCCCTTCCGAATCCCGGTAGCCAATGGCGCGATAGCGATGCCCCTGGTTGACGAATTCCGCCGCCAGGATATCTCCGTTGGCGATCTTCTCTCCGTTCCGGTATTTCTGTTCGTACACCACTGAAAAGCGATCGCCTTTGCGGAGATCCAGGGAAAAATCCACATCCCAGCCAAAGATGGTCGCCAGTTGCAGAACCAGGCCGTCCGACAAGCCGGCGCCCTGTCCGGCCTGAAACAGGGAGTCCCGGATGGAACCGGAGGCAAAGGCCCGCCGCGTCTCAAATTTAAGCGGCTTCACGTAGGCGCGATAGGCCCCGTTTTCACCGCGGAAAAGAACGGCCTGGGATGCATCGTCGACGTTGTAGCTGAGCTGCGCCAGGGCCCCGTCGGGCGCGATCTCCATGCGCAGGTGTCGCCCCGGCCTGAGGTGGTTGAATGCGTCGGCTCCGGCATCCGAGAGCAGGGCGACCGCGAGATCAGGTGAATACAGGTGATGGGCGCCGAGAATGGCGGCGACCGAGTCACCCCGTTGTACAACAACTTCACGCCAGCGGACCGGAGCCAGCGTCGCGCCCACGGCCTCCGCTTCGGTGCCAGTGCCAACAGGGGCGATTTTCATGCCTCCGTCGACGGCCGGAATCTGGACCAGATCCGCCGGAGCGGACAGGATGGTGTGAACCTTGTTGGCGGGATTGATGCTGCCTTCCTGGTGGATGGCCGCAATGGTCGAACCGGCGATCAGGATCAGGGCGGCCGGGGCCAGGTTCCGCAGCGCGCGCCGATTCTGTTTCGCACGCACCGAAACGCGGGGGCGCGAAAGGATTGTTTGTAGTCGGCTCGACATAGTCTGGTACGACGATTGCCTCGTCTTTTATTAAAGGTAATCTACCGTTCCCGGCCGGACTGCGTCAAAACAAACTGCACAGCGCTGGCAGCAAAACAACCCTGTGGTACCCTTGCCGCCGGCCGGATCGGAAACAAGACGTCATTCAATGGCATATTTTGACCATGACAAGCACAAATAACGCATTGTCGGAACTCAAGCGCGGCACCGAGGAAGTCCTGCTGGAGAAGGACCTGGAAACCCGTTTGGCGTCGGGCAAGGTGTTGCGCATCAAGGCCGGGTTTGACCCTACCGCGCCCGACCTGCACCTCGGTCACACGGTTCTCATCAACAAGATGCGCCAGTTCCAGCAACTGGGACACGAGGTGGTGTTTCTAATCGGGGATTTCACCGGCATGATCGGCGATCCGACGGGAAAGAATACGACCCGTCCCCCCCTGACCCGTGACGACGTGATCGAAAACGCCCGTACCTACGAGCAGCAGATCTTCAAGATCCTTGATCCGGAAAAGACCCTGGTCATGTTCAATTCCAGCTGGATGGGGGAGATGAACGCCGACGGGCTGGTCAAGCTGGCTGCGCGGCATACGGTCGCGCGCATGCTGGAGCGGGACGACTTTGACAAGCGCTACAAGTCGGGCCAACCGATCGCCATTCATGAATTTCTGTATCCCCTGGTTCAGGGCTATGACTCCGTCGCCATCAAGGCCGACGTCGAGCTGGGCGGGACCGACCAGAAATTCAACATGCTGGTAGGGCGCGAGTTGCAGAAGGATTTTGGCCAGGCGCCCCAGGTCGTGATGACCGTGCCCATCCTCGAAGGCCTGGACGGGGTGAACAAGATGTCCAAGTCCCTGGGCAACTATATCGGGATCAACGAGGCCGCGGGCGAGCAGTTCGGCAAACTCATGTCCATCTCCGACGATCTCATGTGGCGCTATTTCGAGCTGCTGAGTTTCCGCCCGCTCGCGGAGATCGCGGCCCTGAAAAATAAGGTTGCCGAGGGGGCCAATCCGCGGGACATCAAATTCGAGCTGGCCGGGGAGATCGTCGGCCGTTTCCATGGCGACAAGGCGGCCGCCGAGGCGCAGGCGGAGTTCGTCAATCGCTTCCAGAAGGGTGGCCTGCCGGAAGACCTGCAGGAAAAAGAGCTCGCCACTGGCGGATCGCCCATTCCTCTGACCGCAGCGCTGAAACAGGCCGGCCTGACGGCCAGCACCTCCGAGGCCCGGCGCATGATTGGGCAGGGAGCGGTCCGGATCGATGGCGAACGGGTCGAAGATGTCGATTTGGCCCTGAAACCGGGAGCCAGCCACGTGATCCAGGTGGGCAAGCGCCGGGTTGCCCGGGTCACTGTGGGCTAAATCCAGCGAAAACAGGGGCCTACGCGGCCCCAAATCCCCCGGACCGGCCATGCACGCTTGTCGGCCGGGACTGGAAATTTCTTGCCACTGGGGCCATATTTACTTCCCCCCGCCGGGGTGTTTCA
>JARRJV010000096.1 GCA_037388825.1 Acidiferrobacteraceae bacterium
GCTGATGGTCGGCGCCTACGGGATGCAGGCTTCTGTGTACGACACCGCAGGTGCACCGGGAGTGCTCGACAAGTACACGGATGCGGCGGTGGATACGCAATGGCAGCACAAGATGGGTAGCAACTCCATCAGCGTGCATGCAAGCTACACCACCGAAGACCAGAACCTGGCGCTATCCGGTGGCTCGGGTACGCTCAATGCCCTGCGCGTCGACGGCATCTTCCACTGGGGCTATCACGCGACGGCCAGCCTTGGCTATGCCTCGAATAGCGGAGTGGACAAGGGCTCTTCCACCACGGTGCAGTACAGCTACCTGCCGTGGCAGAACACCAAGTTCACCGCCCAGTACGCGATCGACAACAACGACTCCAACAACAACACGACCCTGCTCCAGGCCTGGTTGATGTGGTAGTGGGGTAAGGTCGAACCCAAAAGCGCCCATCGGAAACGATGGGCGCTTTTTTTATGTCCGGGAACCGAACCAGAGGAGTTGCGCCGAAGCGCTCCGCGACGCGATCTCGTCAGTTGCGCACGAAACTCGGATCGCCAGAATCCCGAATGCCGTGAGGCCCGAAATTCTGGCCCATACGCTTTTCCTGCGCCTTCTTGATTTGCGCACGAAACCGCGCGCTTCCCAAAGGCTGACCGAACACCAGCGATTCGTGGATTTTTTGCAGGTCTTCCCGGGCGATGGGCTTGCCCGCCAACCCGGCGTAGGCATCCCGGCGCTGTTCGGGTGTGTTGCCCAGCGCGTGATAGAGATAGTGATCCAGAATGCGCGAGTTCCGGACGCCGAAAGCATGAGTGGTGAAACTGGACCAGCGATAGTCTTGCGGGTGTTCCGCGAGCCGGGCCTCAACCGGGGCCAGTTCAATGTGCAAATAGCAACTCAGGAGATACGTGTCGGCATCGATGAGGCTGACCTGATGGCCACCTTCCCAGAGGGATTCCGTATAGCCGCTTGACGTCAAATGCGCGGCATAGTGGGCATCAAGATAATGCAGAACATCATCGATCCCCTGGCGTTCCTGCTCCTGCGTGAGGAGGAGATGCACCCGGTCGGGTAGCAGGCAATACGCATGCAGCTGGACATCGAATTTCTGACAACCCTGCCACAGTACATCCAGATAGAACTGGCAATCCTCTTCCGTGCGAAAGCAATCGCTTCCACAGTTACGCAGCACCACGTATGCGGGAATTCCGGGCAAATAGTTTCTGGATTTCGGCGGCATGGCAACTCCGTTTGCATCGAAGTTTGATCACTCTTCGACTAACCAAAGTGTAACGGCAGCTATTCGAAGAATAAAGCACCGTCGGGCGGTCTGCGCGCGTATCGGTCCGGTTCTACCGCTCAACAACCGGTTTGTGAAAAATACCAATTCCACCCGGCGAAAGCTCCGTACAGAAACAAATCCATACCCCTCGTGCACCTTCCGGAATTTTCAAAATCCACGTATGGAGGTCGGAGAAGACTTCAGTCGCTGCCAGGCAGTCACCACCAGGGCCAGAAGCATCAATGGAATTACAGCAAGGTTGACCATGCGCCAGCCCACAAACTGTAATAGGGCACCCGAAGAGAGGGATGCCAACGTCACGATCGTGAAGACGGTAAAGTCATTCAAGGCCTGTGACTTCGCTTTTTCCGCGGGCGCATAGGTTACGGTCAACAAGGTAGTCGCACCGATAAACATGAAATTCCAGCCCGTCCCAAGCAACAACAGCGCCACCCAGAAATGCGCCATGGCCGTTCCCGTCAGATTGGCTGCTACGCACGCCAGGATCAGCAGCGCGCCGGTCATGATGATATTGAGCGCTCCGAATCTGGCGATCAGGTAACCGGTGACGAACGAAGGCGCAAACATCCCGAGCACGTGCCACTGAATGACAAAGGCCGTATCGGAAAAACTGTATGCATACCTGTGCATGGCCAGAGGTGTCGCGGTCATAATCAACACCATCGCGCCGTAGCCGGCTGCCCCACCGACCAGCGCAGCGAGATACAAGGGTTGGCGCGCAATCTCGCCCAGGCGGCGCATGGTCCCGTGAACTTCGCCCGGTTCAGGGGGTATGCGGACCAGGCTCAGAAGAAAGAGCGAGGCAAGGTAGAGCACGATCGTGCTGCCTATGCTACCCGCATACACTGCCTCGGGAATCAGGTGCGCCGTGTAGCGCGCCAGATTCGGTCCGGCCAGGGCCGCGATGACTCCTCCGGCCATTACGAATGAAACTGCGCGACTGCGCCAGTCGTCCGTCGCGGTGTCTGCCGCGGCAAATCGGTAGTAGTTCCCGAATCCGTTGAATGAACCGATCAACGCCGCTCCAGTGATATAGAGCAGAAACTGATGGTCGAGCACCGCAACGGTGGCGAGCACGGCGCCGAACAAACCAATGATGGCGCCCACGAGGAAACCGCTGCGCCGGCCTATGCGTTTCATCAACAGGGAGGCGGGAATCGTCGTCATCATGGTAGCGAGCATCTGCATTGCCATGGGCAAGGTCGCCAGCGCCTTGTCCGCTGCAAGCCGGTATCCGACCAGCGCCGTTGTTGTGACCAACAGGGAATTGGCGGTCATCATCAGGGCCTGGCACGCCGCCAGAAGCAGGACATTCTTCTTCATTGGCTGCATGTGTGCACCATAGGGAAACCGTGACGCGGGTCAATGGTCCGGCGGTGGCCCGCTCAGGCGGCCCTACCGCGATCACCCGAAGGGCAGCGCCCACGAGGGAATACTTCGATACCCCTCGCTCAACTCGCGGTCGAGTGACTTCCACTGCGGCTCCAGTTCCGCTACCAGACGCCAGTACTCGGGCGAGTGGTTGAGATGCACCGTGTGACAGAGCTCGTGCACGAACAGATACCGAACCACGGCGGGGCGCAGGAACAGGAGGTTGGCATTGACACTGATGTTGTTGCGGGCTGAGCAACTTCCCCAACGACTGCGCTGAATTCGGGTGTATACCTTGTTCACGGAAAAACCATGCTCAACGGCCATCTCGCGCAGCCAGGGATGGAAATGCTCCGTGGCGCGACCTCGCATCCACCGTCGAAGCAGGACAGCAGTGGCCTTGTCTCCGACATCGGGCAGGCGCAGATACCCTGCCCCGCTGTGCGTACCAAGACGTCCGGCTGCCGGATCGTAGACCACCCGCCAGTCCTCGTTGACAGCCGCGAGCCGGATCCGCGCGGGGCGCGGGCCATTCTGTTCCGGCGCGACCCGCGAGGCCCCCTTGAAACGATCGCGTGTACGGGAAATCCACTCCCGGTGGCGGGCAACAAAATACGGAACGGTTTGCTCGTCACAGCCTTCGGGCACAACAACCTCCACCGCGCCGTGGGGTAGCACGCGAAGAGAGATGCGCCGGGCCCTGCGACTGAAACGCACCGTGTAATCCGTGTCATCCATGGACGGATTGTGTGTTGGAGTCAGGGAAATTTCCACCGCAACCCCGTAAGGGAAGCGGAGCCCTGAAAATATACATGCGTGGGTGTATTCCTGGGATGCTGTCGAATGCCGGGACGGCAATCCGGCCCACCGGGTTCCGGGCGGAACCCCGCGGGCCTGCAATCAACGTTAATCCAGATGGATCGCCTTCTTGTCTTTCGCACGGCGTTTGCGCTCCTTGCGGTCGAACTCCTTCATGCAACCACCCTTGTCGACCATAGCGCAGGTCAGGTAATCCGATGCCTCCATAATAACGGCGCGGATCACCTTGCCGGCCGGAGTCTTCTTATGACTACTCTGATTGAGCCGGAGTCCGCCGCGATTCAAGCCAACATTCGAACTCTTGCCTTTTGCCCTGGCCTCGACGGTGCGCGAATACAGGATTTCTCCGGTGGTGGAGTCGACTACCCGCAGATCCACGGAAATGTATGCCTGCTGCTTGCTGCCCCCGACGTGGACGCCGCCGAAGGAAACGCCGCCCTTGGAGCCGCTGGCATTCTCCCTGTACGTCGCCACCGATCCCATAACGAGGTACCTGGCGCCGGTCAGTTTCCCGACGCGGGCCGCCGAACTCTTGGCAACTCTTCCGGATGCCCCCAGGTCCTGCTCCCGGAGCACGTGCTGCAATTTCGCCCGCTCAACAACGCGGAACTTGCCGGTATTCGCCAGTTCACTGGTCAGCATGTCCGAAAGATCCCAGCCGACATTGCTGTTCCACCAATAGACGGAACGAGCACTGTTGTGAAATTCTGCAACCGCCACCACCGGTTTGCCGGCTGCGGCGGCAGAACTGCTGAAAATCGTCTGCGCCAGTAGCAGCGCGCTACCTAGGATCAGTAGTCTCTTCATTTGCTGGATTCTCCGTGTGTATTGTGCACGTTATTATGATTACCGGCCGCCGGGCGACCTGCCGGGCCAGGGTCCTGTTTGAATTCCTGCAATTCCAGGTTCGCAGCGAGTCAATACAAACATAGGGGGACACCCGCCGCAATACGGCAAAATCCCGCGGGGAAACGCCAAACCCCGAGAAACACGTCTTCTTTCGGCAAAGTACCGGTCAAGGGCCGCGCATACACCCGGAAAAACCGCCGCGCGGACCAACGTCGTTCCTGCCCAATACGGCTTTACCCGCGCCACGGCTGGAGTACAATGCGCGGCTGTTTTCCGGGACCCAACCCAAGTGATCGAGAATCTCCGCAATATCGCCATCATCGCCCACGTCGACCATGGCAAGACCACCCTCGTGGACCAGTTACTGCGCCAGTCCGGTACGCTGGAGGCGCGTGCCGCCGTGCCCGAACGGGTCATGGACTCCAATGATCTGGAACGCGAACGCGGCATCACCATCCTCGCCAAGAACACGGCAATTCAGTGGAACGGCTACCGCATCAACATTGTCGACACGCCGGGGCATGCCGACTTTGGCGGCGAGGTGGAACGCGTACTCAGCATGGTGGACTCGGTCCTGCTGCTCGTGGATGCCGTCGACGGCCCCATGCCCCAGACCCGATTCGTCACGCAAAAGGCCCTGGAGCGGGGACTGAAACCCATCGTCGTCATCAACAAGATTGACCGGCCCGGGGCCCGTCCCGGCTGGGTGCTGGACCAGACCTTCGACCTGTTTGATCGCCTGGGTGCCGATGACGAACAACTCGACTTTCCGGTGATCTACGCCTCGGCCCTGAACGGATATGCCTCCGAAGACGAAAACGCGCGCGAGGGAGACATGACGCCGCTGTTCGAGGCGGTGGTGAAGTACGTTCCGCCGCCGGCAGTGGATCTGGACGGTCCGCTGCAGCTGCAGGTCTCCAGCCTGGACTACAGCAGCTATGTCGGGATCATCGGCATCGGCCGCATCACTCGCGGGCGGGTGACAAGCAATACGCCGGTCACCGTGATCGATAGTCACGGCAAGACGACTGCAGATCTACCAGCTCATGGGGCTTGAACGACTGGAAATCGCCGAGGCCGAGGCCGGCGATATCATCGCCTTCACCGGCCTGGAAACCCTGAACATTTCCGACACCCTGTGCGATCCGGCCAAGGTCGAGGCCCTGCCACCACTGACGGTGGACGAGCCTACGGTGAGCATGACGTTCCAGGTGAATACCTCTCCGTTCGCGGGACGCGAAGGAAAGTACGTTACCAGCCGCCAGATCCGCGAGCGGCTTGAGCGCGAACTGGTGCACAACGTCGCCCTGCGCGTGGAAGACACCGATGACCCCGACCGCCTGCGTGTTTCCGGGCGTGGCGAGCTGCATCTGTCCGTCCTGATCGAGAACATGCGGCGCGAGGGCTATGAACTCGGCGTGTCGCGCCCGGAGGTGATTCTCAGGGAAGTGGACGGGATCCGCCAGGAGCCCTACGAGCAGCTGACCGTGGACGTGGAGGAACAGCACCAGGGCTCTGCCATGGAAAAACTCGGTCTGCGTGGCGGTGAACTCAAGAACATGGTTCCGGACGGCAAGGGACGGGTGCGACTGGACTATATTATTCCGTCCCGCGGGCTGATTGGATTGCGCACCGAGTTTCTCACGGCGACCCAGGGTACCGGCCTGATTTACAACGTCTTCGACCACTACGGTCCGATGAAGAAAGGCGAATATGGTCGGCGCATCAATGGCGTGTTGATCGCCAACGGCGCGGGCAAGGCCCTCGGCTACTCCCTGTTTAATCTGCAGGACCGCGGACGGCTGTTCATTGGCCCGGGCGAGGAAGTCTACGAAGGATCATTTTATGACCGCATACAAAATCTGGCGGTTTTCATTCAATACTGCAGCCACATATAATCCCTGCCTGTAGCCTCGATCGTTTTTCAAGAAACGACCGAACAGTATTTGATTGGGGGGGTAGGTAACGTGCCGACGAACCGAATGACTTTCGTCGCGCCTTCGCCGATACACGGCAAAGGCCTTTTTGCAAAAGAACCGATTTCCAGCGAGACATACATCGGTACGTATCTGGGGCCGAAAGCGAAAAAGAACGGGTCCCATGTACTGTGGGTCTATGACGAAGAGACCGATGATGTGGTCGGCCGGCGCGGCCTGAACAAGCTGCGATACCTGAATCACAGCGACAAGCCCAATGCCGAGTTCGACGGTTTTGATCTCTATGCCTTGCGCAGGATTCGCGAGGGTGAGGAAATAACGATCGACTACGATCCGCTATAGATCGTCGATAGATCCTGCTGTCTCCTAGTGCCGGGTATCGCCTGAGGGAAACAGTCCTTCGAGGGGATTGCCCGCCTCGATTTCGACCACGATGGTCTCACTCAGGACAATCTCATCGGCAGCGATGTGCGGCGCCAGCTGTTCCGCAATTTGCAGGACCGTAATCATCCCCTGCCGCTCGCGTGAGCCCTCGGGCTGTTCCACTGCCTCCCTGCGCAGGGTATCCATATAGCGCTCGAATTCCGCAGTTCGTTCCGCAAGATCCAGACCCCGAAATTCTTCCGTAAAGTCGATATGCAGCTCATGGCCGGATTGACTGGCGTCGGCCATGATGCCGATCCGGAAGGGGCCAATGAAGTCCATTCGCCGCGATCCTGGCCCTAGTCCTTCTTGCCCTCGTCTTCTACCACGGGCGGCAACCAGGCCTCCAGGCCAGCGATGAGCTTGCGCGCCTGATCGGCACTGGAGATGTTGAACTTCGATTTCTGCTGGTACTGGCCGTTGCGCTTCTGGTAGCGCCGGATACTGTATTTGTCCGGCCCGTAGGCTTCTTTCTGCCGGTCCCAATCCTGATATCGATACAGGATCGTCGACCATGCACCCTTGCTGAGTACGATCTTGTCCAGTTGCTTGGACAGCAACTGCCCGTCTTCTTCGTAGTCTACCGTCAATTCATCGACAGTCGCGGCCATAAACTCTCTCTCCCGTATGCTTCATCGGTACAAAAGGCGATTCTAGGTGCCCGGGCGGCAGGGATCAACGACAAGAGGCCGATTCCGGGTCGGATCACGCACCGAATCCTGCGGTTTTCCTTGTAGGCGCGGCGTCCCGCCGATGGCACAATATTCTCACGATACAAGCGCATATCCTCGATCAAGCAGGTTCATTCGTGGCGCGGGCGACAATGGCGAAAAAGAAGCAGACAACAAAGGCCCAGCAGATTACGGAGTTCTATTTCTATCCGGGACGCATCCTCGCGGGTCGCTATGAAGTGATTTCGCGACTGGGAGCCGGATGGGAGGGCGAGGTCTACCTGATCCGCGAGGTCGCTACCGGCATCGAACGAACAGCAAAATTCTTTTTCCCACAGCGGAATCCCAGGGACAAGGCAGCGAAGTTCTATGCCAAGAAGCTGCACAAGCTGCGGCACTGTCCAATGGTCATCCAGTACTACAGCCAGGACCGGATTACCTACCGGGGCGTTCCCGTTACATTTCTTGTGTCCGAGTACGTAGAAGGCGAACTGCTCAGTCAGTTCCTTGCCCGGCAACCGGGCAAACGCCTCGCCCCCTTTCAGGCCATCCACCTGCTGCATGCACTGGCAAGCGGCATCGAGTGCGTCCATCAGCTCGGCGAGTATCACGGTGACCTGCATACGGACAATATCATCGTCCAGCGCTTCGGCCTGGGCTTCGACCTCCGACTGCTGGATTTCTATCAGTGGCAAGCACCTCGTCGCGAGAACATTCGCGATGACGTGATCAACATGATCCACATCTTCTACGAGGCGCTTGGCGGCCAGAAGCACTACGCCAAACAGCCGCCCGAGGTGAAGGCCATCGTCTGCGGTCTGAAGCGAACCCTGATCCTGCAAAAGTTTCGACGGGCATCGCAGTTGCGCATCTACCTGGAAACCATGAAATGGGGCGCGTAGAAGCAAAACCCCTGGCAACATCCCTGATGGTGACCGAAGCCGAGCACGAGCAGGCTGAACTGCAGCGGCTCGCCGTGGGAACCTGTGCGATCTACAGTCACTGCGCGCCGGACAAGGAGAGTCCGAACGAAGATGCGCTGGTCCTGATTCCCTGTGGCGATGATGCGGCGGTACTGGTGGTGGCGGACGGTCTCGGCGGCGGACGTGGGGGCAAGGAGGCGTCGCGACTGGCGGTTCAGATGCTGAGAGAAGCAGTCGAATCGGTGCCCGCAGAACGCCTGCGCGAGGCGATTCTTGGTGGCATCGAGTCCGCCAATCAGGCCATCCTCGATCTTGCCCTCGGTGCCGCCACAACCGTCGCGGTTGCCGAGATTCAGGGCGACACCATGCGTTCCTATTACGTAGGTGATTCCATGATCCTGGTCTGCGGGCAAAGGGGAAAGGTCAAGTTCCAGTCGGTGGCCCATTCACCGGTCGGCTACGCCGTTGAGGCGGGACTGATAGACGAGTCGGAGGCCGTACATCACGAGGACCGCCACATCGTGTCAAATGTAGTAGGCACCGCGGAGATGCGGATCGAGATCGGGCCCACCATCGAACTCGCCCCGCGTGACACCGTGGTCCTGGCCAGTGACGGACTGGCGGATAATCTGTACAACGAGGAAATTGTCGAGCAGGTTCGCAAGGGGCCTCTGCTGAAGGCGGCAAACGCCCTTGCGGCCGTCGTCCAGGGTCGCATGACGGACCCCTCCGGAGAACGACCACACAAGCCGGATGATCTGACCTATATCCTGTTTCGCCGGAACCCCTAGTCCGTCGGTCCGCTGCGCCCCCGGCCCAGCCGGTGCAGCCAGACATCCACCAGGCCCCAGAACCATTCCCGCCGTCTCATGGAACGCGACCGCTTGAGCCATTCCTGCAGGGTGATTTCGACTGAATCCCGGAAATCCTGCTCGAACATGTCCATGGTCTCCCCGGCGAAACGCTGATCATCGACGACCTGGTTCGCTTCCAGATTCCAGCGCAGGTCCCAGCGATCGAAGTTGCTCGATCCGACAGAACACCAGCCGTCACAAATGGCCGCCTTGCTATGCAGAAACCGCGGCTGATATTCGAAGATACGGACGCCTGCCCGCAGCAGGTGGGTATAGTATCGCCTGCCCGCGTATCGGACCGCCGGGTGATCCGAGTGAGGACCGGCGACCAGTACGCGCACATCAACACCGCGGCGCGCCGCTCCGCGCAGTGCGCGACGAAAGCGCCAGGTGGGGACGAAGTACGCGGTGCTGACCCAGACAAAGCGTTCCGCGGTCCGGACATGGCGTATCAGGGAGCTCATGACGCCCTGCAGGCGTCGCCCGCCCGCCACTGTCACGCGGCCAGGCATTCCCTCGATCCAGGCCGCGGTACTTGAGCGGGGCGCTTTCAGATCCGGTACCCCGCTGTGATTCCAGACCTCCACGAACAGCTCCTGCCAGTCCTGAAGCACCGGACCCTGGATCCGCACCATGGTCTCGCGCCACGGCCGATTCGGTCCGCCAGTGTCCACGAACTGATCCGTGATCCCGGCTCCGCCCGCATAGGCGATCACGCCGTCGACGACCAGGAGCTTGCGATGATCACGCGCAAGATTGGAGAAGAGATTCCTGAAGCGCAGACGATTGTAGTCGCGCAACTGAACCCCGCCTTCGCGGAGCTTTTCCCGATCGTGTCGATGGAGATACCAGCTTCCCCAGTGATCGACAACGAGCCGCACCTCGACCCCGCGCTTGACAGCTTCAAGCATGGCATTGATGAAGCGATCGGCAATGCGACCGGATTCAACAAGATACATCTCCAGCCAGACATATCGTTTCGCCCGACCGATATCCTCCAGCATGGATGGGAAAAAAGTCTCGCCGTCGACAAGCAGCTCGACATGATTTCCCTCACGCCAGGGAAAACGATGCCGGGTATTCCTGTGCCGGGATGTACGGTCGTTCACGTTGGTCCCTGCAGAATTGCTCTGCCGTCATGCGCCGGACCACACGGGCCAGGATGGCGCCGGCAATCCAGAACCCCCCAGTACCCGTGCAGCGGCACCAATACGGGGCAGGTAGTCAACGGACACCCGGTCCAATCCGGCGACAAACTGGCGCGGTCTGCCGACGGCAGGTCATCGGCGAGTCACATGAATTTGTTAGGGTTGGAACTAGTGCGAAAGAGTCCGGTCCAAGTTCCGGGTGCAGACGAACATGGCTATATCTCTTCAGCAGAACATCATTGCCAAGAAGGACGCTCTTGCCGACACGGTGAGCGGCCCCCTGGCAACGCTCGCCCAGGAATGCGCGGCGGTATGGCCCTACGCGGACAAGCTGGACGAAATCCTCCTACGATCGATTCCCGGTATCCCGAACTGCCACCTCCTGTACGCCTGGGACGTCGATGGCATCGAGATCTCCTCCATGATTACGCGTAGTGGTGCCGATACCAACTGGCGCGGCCGCGACCTGTCGGCCCGACCGTATCTGAAGAACAATCTGCCATTCAAGGGCATCATGTTGTCTTCGGTGTATCACAGCATCTATACCGACAAGCAGTGCATCACGGCGCTGCAGGCGGTGTCGCGCGAAGACCAACTCCTCGGGTTCATTGCCGCCGATTTCGCTCTGGCCGATCTGCTGGCCGATTCGAAGCTGATTACCCAGGAACTCCACTGGCAACAGTTTCGCGGAGATCCGGCGGTACGCGGTACGGTCTTCATGCAACAGCGCGTGCAGAGCCTGCTGGATGACCACATTGACGAACTGAACGACCAGATCGAGACCCTGATGGTCGAACACGGCGTGTTTCACGCCAAGATCCACTATTCCAGCGGCCGTATCTCGATCTGGCTGCTGGACGATCCATATGACTACCGGATCCACAGTGTCAGCGACATCACCGATCAGGACGTCTGCCTGGCCTATCCCATGCACCCGTATCCCGAGAGGGCCAAGACCTCGCCGGCCCAGCTGCATCAGGTTCTGCAAGAGTTCAAGGCACTGCGCTTCGCTGACGAGACGATCTACCTGCGCTCGGCCTCAATCAATATCATGAATGGAATGCTCGGGCTGACCTTCTCGTGCGACGGATCGCACTACATGCCCGTGGAGGAATTTCTGGAACGGGATCTGTCCTTCTGGCTCGGGTCACTTTCGGCAGATAGCAAGTCTTCGGCCGCCTAGAAACCGTTTTTTTCCGGGTGCTCCGGTTCTTCGTCTCCGCCTTCCTTTGGCTCCGGCGCGGCTTCGATTTCCACACGATCACGCCCGAGATTCTTGGCACGGTATAGCGCCTTGTCGGCGCGGCTGATCAACGATTCCGGAAGCTCACCCTCGCGATACATGGCCAGGCCCGCGGAAAATGTCGGCACGGAAATCCGGTTGCCATCGCAATCGCAATGGGCGCCCTCGACGCGGGCACGCACCTTCTCCAGTGCTCTGCGCGCGCCGCCGGTATTGGTGCTGGGAAACAGAACCGCGAACTCCTCTCCGCCGTACCTTGCCACCATGTCGTGATGGCGAAAAATGGGAAGCGCGCGAGTTGCATACCAGGAAAGCACAGCATCGCCGGCCTGGTGGCCGTAGCGGTCGTTGACCGCCTTGAATTTGTCCAGATCGATCAGCGCCATGGCAAGAGGCGCCGAGTACCTCTGCGCCCGACCGATCTCATCTTCCAGCCTGCGCATGAAGGCACGTCGATTCGGCAGTCCGGTGAATTCATCCGTAAGACTCAGCAAGCGGACCTTGTTCAACTCCTCGTGCATGCGCTGGCTGTCCGAGCGGATGAGCTGCAGGTAGTCGTAGGAACTCTGCAATTTGTCCGCAAGCGCGCGCTGGCCGGCGATCAATTCATCGGTCCCACCGATAAGGATGTGCTTCAGGTCCTCAATCTCGTCCACACTGCTTGCCTGCTGCAGGGCCGAGCGCTCAATCTCCAGCAAGGCGCCGAATTCACGATTCTGGGCGATGGCCTCCTGGGCCTTGAGCGCCAGGGTCTCCTGAAGCTTTTCAATCTCGCCGTGCTTGCGGTCCAGGTGCAGGCGGTAGGCGGAATTCACCCGTCGCTCGACCGATGGCCCTTCCTGGCCCGGCGGCGCTGCCGGCTCCGTGGCAGCGGAGACCTGGGGCTCGTCCACGCCTGGACCGACGGGCTCGCCGGCCGGCTCCGTTTCTTCCGGGGCCGGGGGCGGAACCGAGCGGCGTTCCCGTACCCGACGCTCGGTGCGATACTCCGCCATCGCCTCACGCAGGCGATTCAGGGCGTCGGGATCTTCACGAGTGGTGGTCGAGTCCGTTTCCGGCTCCGTAGTCTCGGGACTCGACGCCGGGACCGTGTACTCCGCCGTCACCTGGATGGGCGAGCGCGATCCGCCCAGTTGCTGACGGGCATCGATCAGACGTGCCGCGATGCGGGCAATCTCATCACTGCTGGGATCTTTGGGGACACTTGCAAGAAAGAAATTCATCAGCGTCGAGTAGGCTTTGTCGACGCCATCGCGGGCCACGAACCAGTCGCCGATGACGCGAGTCAGCTGGTCGTGGATAATGATTCCACCCGGCTTGTAACGAAGCTCGTCGATCAGACGCATGATGGCATCGATCGGCATGCTGTTGTCCGTCG
>JARRJV010000097.1 GCA_037388825.1 Acidiferrobacteraceae bacterium
GGCTTTGGCGCCGCGGGCATGCTCAGCAAGGAAAACGCTGTCGCCCTGCCATTGTTCGCCGTAGTCATCGACGCGACTGTCTTCGGAGCCCTGCCACCCTGGGCGCGCCTCGCCGGTCTTCCACGTCGCACGCGCGCCGTCCTGTGGTCCGTGGCGGCCGGAGTGGTGCTGCTTTTCACCGCGCTGGCGGTGTTCTATTTCAGTTCCCGCTATGGCGCCCGCGACTTCACCCAGAGCGAGCGCCTCCTGACCGAGGCCCGGGTCCTGTTCTTCTACCTGGCGCTATTGCTGTTCCCGCGCATCGACTGGTTCGGCGGCCAGCATGACGACATCACCCTGTCCCATTCCTTGGTACAACCCTGGACCACACTGCCGGCGGTTGCCGGCCTGTTGATCCTGGTGGTGGTGGCGCTGAGAGTACGGCGGTCCGCGCCGATACTGAGCTTTGCGGTTCTGTGGTTCCTCGCCGGCCATCTGCTTGAATCCACCTTCATTCCCCTGGAGATCGCACACGAACATCGCAACTATCTGCCCATACTCGGGCCAATGCTGGCGATAGGCGCCGGCGCTGCCTGGGTGGCGCGCGAGTATCGTAGCCGCCTTCCCCTGATCCTCCTCAGCTTGCTCATTGCCCTGTCCGCCGTCATTACTACAATTCGTTCCGGACAGTGGGCCAACAACGACGTCTACACATATTTCGAGGCCCTCCATCATCCCTCTTCGCCACGGGCACAGGCAGGCCTCGCTTCGGTACTGGCAAAACAAGGGGACTTTGCCGGCGCGATTTCCCGATTTGGACGCGCGGCGGCGCTTGATCCCCACGAACCGGGATATCCGGTCAATCGGTCCATTGTCATCTCATGGAGCGGACACAAGCTTCCGCAAGCAGATGAACAGGCGCTCTCCAGGCAGTTGCGAACCGACCCAATCACCCCACTGACCCAGGTAACCATGCAATACGCCGTCGGCTGTCTGACGGGTCGTTGCCGCAGCCTGCAAAAACCCATGGAGGCCTGGCTGCGCGTGATCGTGGACCGGTTCCGCTCGAATCCCTCCAAGCGGTCGTTCTACGACTACCTGCTCGGACGCACCCTCGCCGCACAAGGCCGCGTCAATGAAGCGATTTCATACCTGCGCCGGTCCCACGAAGAGGACCGAAACTACCTGCATCCGCTGTTCATGATCACCGATATCTATCTCGAACATGGCCAAATGAAGCAGGCACGCAAGGAACTGGAAATCCTGCGCCAGGCCAACCGGGTCAGTCTCTATCCCCGGGACCGGGACATCGAGCGGCTGGCCGCAAAGATTCACGAACTGGAAGCACGGCCACAAGGCGGCCCCGCCGGGAAATGAATGCGTTAGCGATCGACCGAAGCAGCCCACGGGACTGGCGCAGGCACGCTGCGCTCGCGGTCATTCTGATACTGGTGGTGCTGGTGTACTGGCCCGGCCTGTCCGGACCGTTTGTCTTTGACGATTTCTACAACATCGTTCAAAACCCGGGCGTGGCCATGGATCATGTCTCGTGGTCGACCTTGCGGGCGGCGACCATGTCAGACCAGAGCGGTTTCCTTCCTCGCTGGCTTCCCATGGTCAGCCTCGCCATCGATCACGTAGTCGCCGGGGGATTCGACAACACCCTTCCCTTCAAACTGACAAATCTCCTGATCCATCTGATCAACACAATTCTGGTGTATGCCATCGCCATGCGTCTGGCAAGACGCCTGCCGGAGAACACGGATCCCTGGCTTGCTCCGCTAGTGACTGCCGTATGGGCACTGCATCCCATCCAGCTGACCGCGGTCCTGTATGTGGTCCAGCGCATGGCCTCGCTTTCCGCACTGTTCGTTTTCGCCGGCCTGCTTGTGTTCCTCAAAGGAAGGGACCTTCATGCCCGCCGAGCGGGGGCAGGGATGATCATGATGGCCGGCGGCCTGATCGGAGGGGTGCTTTTCGGAACCGCATGCAAGGAAAACGCGATTCTGTTGCCGCTGTTGGCCCTGACAACCGAGTGGCTTCCACTGCGCTCCTCGCAAGCGAGTGCACGCCAACGACGCCAGATACAACTCCTGTTTGCCTTCGTCCTGGGCATCCCGATGCTTGCAGGAATCGTGTGGTTGATCCTGCACCCGCATTTTATTGTTCACGGCTATGTGCAACGGGATTTCACGCTCTCCCAGCGAGTCCTGACAGAGTTTCGCGCACTGTGGTACTACCTGAGCCTTTACATCGCGCCGGTGCCAGGGAGGTTCGGAATCTACCACGATGACTTCGTGCTCAGCACCGGTCTCCTGCGGCCGGCCACGACCGTGATTGCCATCTTCGCCTGGCTAGGGGCGGGGTTTGCCGCGTGGCGGTGGCGCAAACAGATTCCACTGCTTGGTTTCGGTCTGTTCTGGTTCCTGGCCGCGCATGCGCTTGAATCCTCGTTTGTCGCTCTGGAACTCGTGCATGAGCATCGCAACTACGTCGCACTCTTCGGGCCGGCGTTCATGATCGTAGGACTGGTGACGCAACTGCGCCTTCCGTCGCATTCGACGGCGTGGCGCCGCGGACTGGTCGGTGTGTTCGTACTTTCCGCTGCGATTGCCACCGTCAGCCGTGCCGCGATCTGGCAATCCGACGATACGCTGATCCCCTCATTGGCACGGAATCATCCGGAGTCGGCGCGCAGCCAGGCCATTGTGGCGGAATACCTGCTGCACCGTCGCAACGATCCACTCGGGGCCATCGCCCACCTGGGGCAGGCGGCGCGCCTGCAAACGGGTCATGCCGAGGCGCTGGTGGAGATCGTTCGAATCGCCATGCAGTCGCAAATCAATACATCGCCCGGGCAGGGAATCCCCAGGCTTCCGGCCACGCTCCATGGACTCGTCCAGATCAGCGCGGTGCCGGGCAAGACGTCGCGCTATACCCTTCGGGCGGACAGGGGACTGCTCGAGGAGATCGAGTCCCGGCTGCGAAGCGGAAAGGTCGAGCCTGCCAGTTCGTATCAGTTGGCACGCCTGACGGACTGTGTCACCCGGGGACCCCGCCCGTGTTCCGCAATCTCCCCCCGCCTGCGCCAATGGTACCGAACCGCCATGGCCAACCCGACGACACACGAGGCCGCGCGATCCTGGCTCGCCCTCGGCCTGGCGCGACTGGAACTTGGCACCGGTCATCCGCGACGGGCGCTTGCTGCACTCGCCCTGGCTTCCCGCTTGCGCACCGAGGAGCCGGAATACTGGTTGCTGACTGCCCAGGCTTCGCTGCATGTCCATGCCTTTGAACAGGCACGGTCCGCCTTGCGGCGCCTGCAAGACCCATCATGGAACCTGGACCCGGAACAGCGGGCGCGCCGCGATTCGCTGGCCGGCCGTCTTGCACGTTCCGCGACCCGAAAGCAGTAACTCTGCTATAGTCGATTCGAACAGCAAAAAAATCCCTCGATCCCGTATGCATGATCTTTCCATCGTGATACCCGCCAAGGATGAGGCCGAAGGCCTGCGCGCCCTGCTGCCTCAAATCAAGGCCCTGTATCCGGAAGCCGAAGTGATCGTGGTCAACGATGGTTCGCGAGATGACACCGCCGCCGTGAGCGGGGACGCAGGCGCAAGGGTTCTTTCAAATCCCTACTCCATGGGGAACGGCGCCGCGATCAAGCGTGGCGCCCGGGCAGCCAAAGGCCGGATACTGGTATTTCTGGACGCCGATGGTCAGCACGATGCAAGCGATATCCCCCGGCTCCTGGAAAAACTCGGTGAGGGATATGACATGGTCGTGGGTGCACGATCCATTCGCGGCCAGGCGGGACTGCATCGCGCCTTTGCCAATTCGATTTACAACCGCATGGCGTCGATGATGACCGGGTTCCGCATCGAGGACCTCACGTCCGGCTTTCGCGCGGTCCGGGCAAACAAGTTTCGGCGTTTTCTCTACCTGCTGCCCAATGGCTTTTCCTATCCAACCACCAGCACCATGGCATTTTTTCGTTCCGCCTATGCCGTGGCCTATATCCCGATCGCGATTCGCCGGCGGTCCAGCAAAAGCAATATCCATCTGTTCCGCGACGGAACCAGGTTCTTTCTGATCATCCTGCGAATCGGGGCACTGTTCTCACCGATGCGCCTGTTCCTGCCCGTCAGCGCCGCTCTGTTCGTTACCGGAGTCGGCTACTACGCCTACACCTTTCTCACGTCCCACCGATTCACGAATATGAGCGCCCTGTTGATTATCGCGGCGACCATTACGTTCCTGATCGGCATTGTTTCGGAGCAGGTATCGGCGCTCCACTACCGCCCCAGCGGTGACTGGCAGCGGGACGAAGCAGAAGAAGAGTGACTTCAATCGATCCCATCTAGCGGGCAAGCGCGTCCTGACAAATCCGGTTCAGTTCGGCACCATAGCGGTCCCAGGCAAATCGCTCCGCGAATTTCCGGCATCTTGCCCGAACCTCGCCGGGAACCTCGACACTCGCGTTCTCCAGAATCGCCTTCGCCATTCCCTC
Organism: Acidiferrobacteraceae bacterium; assembly: GCA_037388825.1. Classification (NCBI taxonomy): domain Bacteria; kingdom Pseudomonadati; phylum Pseudomonadota; class Gammaproteobacteria; order Acidiferrobacterales; family Acidiferrobacteraceae; species Acidiferrobacteraceae bacterium. Next base: position 4,493 of record JARRJV010000097.1, read on the forward strand.
ATAGTCACCCGCGGGTACCAGCGTACCGGACACGCCTGATGCGACGGCATCGGGAACTCCGCCGGCGGCAAATGCGATGGTAGGCAGCCCATGGGCCGCCGCCTCGGCGGCGACCATTCCGAATCCTTCCACATCGTCCGGCAGATCCAGCACCGGGAAAACGAGACAGCGCGCGGAGGCATAGGCGCGGGACAATTCCTCTTCCGATACCGCTCCAAGAAAGGTCACATGGCGCTCCAGACCGGCGCGAGCAGCGGCCGCCGTAATCCGTTGCTGCTCGTTGCCGGAGCCGCGCAGGGCACGGGTGGCGTTCCCGCCGACAATCAGAAGCCGGAAGCGCGGGTTCTCGCCAACCAGGCCTGGCAACACCTTTTCAACAAACTCCGCCAGGCCCTTTCTTCGTGTCAGCCGTCCGACACTGAGCAGTATAATCTCCTCCTCACCGATTCCGCGTTCAGCCCGGAATGACGCCGCATCCGGCGAAGACTGTGGATCCGGAAGTGTAACCCCGGGATTGAGGACACGGATCCGGCCCGGATCGATACCTTTATGGCGCGCCAGTTCCCCGGTGTTCCGGCTGTTAACGATCACGACATCACAACGACGGATTGCCGGTACAAAAAAACGCTGGTACAGACCATGGTTCACGACAAGATCCAGGCCGTGCAGTACGGTGACGGCGGGTATGTCCAGCGCACGCGCGAGCAAAACAGCCGGCAATGCCGTCAGACCGCTGCCTGCGAGAATCAGGTCCGGGCGCACCACTCGGGCCAGTTTCCGTCCACGCGCATAGCAAAGCAGAAGAAACAGGGGTAACGGTCTGAGCCTGCAGCCACGAACGAGCTCCATGCCGCCAAGCAACGGCGGGAAATTCCGGGTCAACATCAGTATTCGCATGGCGCCGCGTATCTGGTCGTCATTGTGCTGCGGCAAAGATGCCGCGGTTTTCCCCTATTCTAGCGATTCCGGCCTGACTGGCCCCTGCCCGATTCCCGCCCGCGCAAGTTGCGGCGGCAGGTGTTCACGCGCCCATCGCCACGCGCCCATCATCGCAAAAGCAGCGAGGCCAAAGATTTCGGGGCGTAGTGGTATCGAGTATCGCGGCAGGGTTCCGCCGGCGATATGCACCAGCAGATGATAGCCGAACAGGATGGCCCACAGGCGGATGACCCATATCGCTTCCGGAGACAAAGACAGCATCCTTCGGGGCAACCAGGCAAACACCATCCCGAGCAAACCGGCAATCATCAGGGGCCAATGAATGAATTTCATCAGTGCATGGGTCAGCTTGAAGCGGGCAAGCGTGAAGTAGGGAGATGTATAGACGGAATAGATGAAGACGTCGCCCGCGCCATTGGCGATGCTCCACGACAGAAGCACCCGCGGTTTGCCTATCAGGTACCAGGAAAGATAGGTCCACGGTTCGTGCCGGAAGCGCGACGCAATCTCCGAAACCACTTCGCCCATGGTCTTCTTCTGCTTCCACTCGGGATCGAATGCATAGGGACGGCCGTAGGTCTCCGGGCGATTCTGGTACATCAGACCCACGTTCATGCCGTTGCGCACCGACAACACAGCCAGGTTGCTCTTGCTCACCGAACCAAAATCGGCAAGGTTACGCGCCGCCCATGGCGCATACACGAGGAAGAATCCGACAAGCAGAAAGGCCCCGGACTTCAGCGCCAGGCGCCGATCGAAAACGAGGAACAGGAACGGGATCAGGAACAGGGGAAAATACTGCAACGTGGGTCGGACCAGCGCACCGGCGGCCACCACCATGCCAGCCAGCAGTATCCATTTCTTCTGCCGCCATCGTTCCTGCCGACGCATCACAAGGAGCAGCAGCACCAGAAAAACGGAATAGAGCGTTTCGCTCAACAGGTAGACATTGGCGGCGACCAGGTGTGGACTGATGGCAACAAGGCCGGCGGCAAGCAGCGCCCAGGGACGGGACACAACCGGTGTGAGTGCGAAATACGCCAGGAACACCAGCAAGGACGACAGGAAGGCCTGTGTAAATTCGATGCTGCGCAGCATCTCTTTGGACGGGCGCCCGT
>JARRJV010000098.1 GCA_037388825.1 Acidiferrobacteraceae bacterium
CGCGTTTCAAACACTGGGCTATGTCCGCGGCGGACGCCGGCTGAACGATGATGATCAACTGGATGTGTTCTCCTGGCGGCTGCACAGCGTTCACGAGACCTACACCGCGCCGGCGTGGAAGGGTGCGCCCCGGGCCTCGACCGTGCAGCTGATCGGGGTGAAATCGGACTACCTGTTGAATGACAATTTCTCCGTCAGCGGCCAGGCGCTGGCGGCCTACGAGGGCGGTGCCGGGGGCTATGCCGTCGGCCTGCTGGGGGCAGGCTGGACCAGCAATCCGTCGCTGAATCACAAGCTGCGCCTGCTGGTGGATGCGGGTTTGGGGGCCGCCGGCGGGGGCGGTATCGACACCGGCGGCGGCGCGATCGCCCAGGGCACGATCGGCGTCGCCTACATCGCCGGCAAGCATCTGGACCTGACCGCGGCCTATGGACAGGCGCTGGCCCTGGACGGGGGCCTGGACACGCCGGTCATCGAGTTTGGCCTTTCCTATCGCTTTGCCAGCCTGGGACGGAAGCCCTGAATTTCCAGCAAATTTAGGCCCTTGTGGCGGGTATTTGTCGATTTGCTAGAATGTGCACAATTAAGGGCGCCAGCGCCCGCCAATTGGGGAGGGAGTAATGAGAGTACTGGTTCTGGGAGGCGATGGGTTCTGCGGTTGGCCCACCAGCCTGCATCCAGCCTGCATCTGTCCGCGCTGGGCCACGACGTGGCCATTGTCGACAACCTGTCCCGCCGCAAGATCGATATCGAGCTGGAGTGCGATTCCCTGACCCCGATCCGCCACATGGGCGAGCGCCTGCGGGCGTGGAAGGAGCACACGGGCCGCGACATCGGCTTTTTCAACATCAACGTTGCGCGCAACTACCAGCGCCTGCTGGACCTGCTCAAGGAGTGGAAGCCGCACGCGGTGGTTCACTTTGCCGAACAACGGTCCGCGCCGTATTCCATGAAGACCAGCTATCACAAGCGCTACACCGTCGATAACAACCTCAACGCAACGAACAATCTCATGGCCGCCATTGTCGAGAGCGGCCTCGACATCCACGTCGCCCACCTCGGGACCATGGGGGTCTATGGCTACGGCACCGCCGGGATGAAGATCCCGGAGGGCTATCTCAAGGTCCACGTAAAGAACGACGACGATGAGTTCGTGGAGAACGAGATCCTGTATCCCGCCAACCCCGGGAGCATTTATCACACGACCAAGACCCAGGACCAGTTGCTGTTCTTCTTCTACAACCGCAACGACGGCGTCAAGATCACCGATCTGCACCAGGGCATCGTCTGGGGCACGCAGACCGACGAAACGCGGATGGACGAGCGCCTGATCAATCGCTTCGACTACGATGGCGACTACGGCACGGTACTGAACCGTTTCCTCATGCAGGCCGCCATTGGCTATCCGCTGACCGTGCACGGCACGGGCGGCCAGACCCGCGCCTTCATTCACATGCAGGATACCGTGCGCTGCATCCAGCTGGCGCTGGAAAATCCGCCGAAGGATGGCGAGCGCGTACAGATCTTCAACCAGATGACCGAGACCCACCGGGTGCGGGAGCTGGCGCAGATGGTGTCCGAAAAAACCGATGTTCCCGTCGACTATATCGACAACCCGCGCAAGGAAGACGACGAGAACGATTTGCACGTTTCCAACGACAGTTTCCTCAAGCTCGGCCTGCGGCCAACCAGCCTGGAAGACGGCCTGCTGGAAGAGGTGACCGAGATCGCGAAGAAGTACTCCGATCGCTGTGACCGGGAAAAGATACCGTGCACCTCGCTGTGGGTGGACCGCAAGGACGAGCCGGAGAAAGGCAAGGCGGACCTGCACGCCGTCGCCACCAGCGGCAAGAACAAATGACCGTGTCGGGCAAGGTGCTCATCACCGGCGGCCGCGGCTTCGTCGGCGTCAACCTGGTTCGATCCCTGGCGAAGAAGCGGGACGTGCGTGTGGTGGACAATCTCTCGCGCTTTTCACCGACGGGGTGGAGCGGCACGGAAGCGGAGATGTTTGAGGGAGACATTCTGGATCGGCCCCGCCTGGCGGCGGCCATGGACGGGGTGTCCCATGTCGTTCATCTGGCGGCCTACGGTTCGGTGGTCGAGTCCGTTGGCGATCCGGAGCGCAATTTCGAAATCAACGCCCGCGGTACCCTCAATGTACTCAAGGCCGCGGTCGATGCCGGCGTGCAACGCCTGGTGTTTGCATCCACCGGCGGTGCCCTGATCGGGGATGCCACGCCACCGGTGAACGAGGATTCGGTTCCCCGGCCCATTTCTCCGTACGGAGCGAGCAAGTTGTGCGGCGAGGGTTACTGTCACGCCTTCGCGAAGTCCTACGACCTGGAAACCGTGTGCGTTCGCTTCGGCAACGTGTACGGGCGCGACAGCGCGCACAAGAAGGGCGCGGTTACCGTGTTTATCAAGGCCCTGATGCAGGACGAACCCATCGTGATCTATGGCGACGGTTCGGCCTCCCGTGACTACATTCATGCGGACGATATCTGCGCCGGAATCCAGTTGGCGATGGATACTGCTCTGCCCGGACCGGAAGTGTTTCACCTCGCGTCGGGTCGCGAGACGACGGTGCTGCAGCTGGCGAAGATTTTGTGCGACATCGCCGGCAAGCCCGACCACCCGATCGAATTTCGTTCCGCCCGTCGCGGCGAGGTCACGCGCAACTTCGCAAGCTTTGACAAGGCCAGCAAGGTGCTAGGGTTCCAGCCCAGCCGCAAGCTGGAAGAAGGCCTCGCCGAAACCTGGGAGTGGTATCAGGAGCAGGGCGAGGTTGCCCTTACCGCAGAGCAGAGCGATTCCTGAGGTTCGCGGTCGGCTTCTCCGATCGTCGGCATCATGACAAGTCCTTGCGTCAGATCAAGGACTGTTTCCCCTTAAGCGTCATAGGCTGCGCGCAAGTATCCCGATCGCATGCCGTGGAAGGCCTGGGTCAGAGGGTACATCCTCAATACCAGGGAAGCGTTTGCGCGGTGGTCACCCTTTTTCTATGTGGCGACGTCATGACCGGTCGCGGTGTCGACCAGCTCTTTTCCCATGCCAGCGATCCACAGTTGCACGAACCCTATGTGGATTCGGCCACGTACTACATCCACATCGCCGAACGTTGTACGGGTCCGATTCCGCGCAAGGTCGAGCCGGGCTATGTCTGGGGCGACGCCCTGGAGGTTTTGGAACGATTCCAGCCGGAGGTCCGCATCATCAATCTGGAGACTTCCATTACGCGAAGCGATGACTGGTGGCAGGGAAAGTCGGTCCACTATCGCATGCATCCGGCGAACGCCGGTTGCCTGAAGGCGGCGCACATCGATTGCTGTGTGCTGGCGAACAATCACGTCCTGGACTGGGGAAGGGAGGGCCTGGCCGAGACCCTGGACGTGTTGCGGGAGGCGGGGGTCCAGGTGGCGGGCGCCGGCAGGGACCTGTCCCACGCCGAGGCACCGGCCATTCTGGAAACGGCGCATAACGGCCGGGTGATCGTGTACGGTTTCGGGGCGCGCTCCAGCGGCATCCCGGAGGACTGGGACGCGGAGCGGGATCGGCCCGGTGTGAATCTCCTGCCGGATTTCTCGCCGCAGACCGTGGAGCATGTCGCGCGTCATGTGCGCGAGACAAAGAAACCCGGTGATGTGGTCGTGGCGTCCATCCATTGGGGTGAGAACTGGAACTATCGCATCCCGGACGAGCAGCAGGGCTTTGCCCACGCCCTCATTGACGAGGCGGGCGTGGATCTGGTGCATGGACACTCCTCGCATCATGTAAAGGGAATGGAGGTCTACGCAGGCAAGCTCATCCTGTACGGATGCGGCGATCTGCTCACGGACTATGAGGGCATCGACGGCTACCAGGAGTTTCGCGGCGACCTGGGATTGATGTATTTCCCGTCCCTGGACCCGGGCGACGGTCACCTCGAACGCCTGCTCATGGTTCCCACCCAAGTGCGGCACTTCCGTATCCAGCGGACGGCCGAAGAAGACACCCGCTGGCTTGCGGCCGTAATCAATCGGATGGGGAAGGGTTTCGGGGTCGGGGTCGAAATCACGGACAGCGGCGAGCTGGAGCTGCGCTGGCGCTGAACGGGCGGCGTTTTCTGTCGCCAATTCCCCAAAAAGTCCGGCACTTCTCGTCCGTATTGATGTCCATCAAGGTGTGATCGTTCCCGGGCCGCTAGGGTTCCAAATCCAGGCCCTGTGTGGCAAAGCATTCTGGAGGCAGCCGATGATTGAGCACCGACTCGGCATGCGTGAACCGATCGAACGGCGTGTTTGCATCCACCGGCCAAAAAGACGGGCCATTTTCGGACACTGTCGTGACGTCAGTAGCAGCGGCATGTTCGTTCGTACCTTCCGCAACGATCTTGCGGTCAATTCAAAGGTACAGTTGATCACCGTGTGGCGCGAGGGAACGGTCTACCGTATGCATCGCGTGAAGGCCATTGTCGCCCGCGTGGGCAGGAGAGGGGTTGGCCTGATGTTCGCCGATCCGGACATGAAGGCCGTGTATCATTTGTTGGCGCGCCTGCGCGGCGGCACCCATGGACAAAAACACTCCGCCCGGGGAACGGACGGGGACGTCATCGATATCGCTCCGGAGGGGCATGGTACATGAGCACGGAAACCGATCTGCAGGACACCATTGGCGCACTGGTACAGGAAGGCAAGGGGATACTGGCCATGGATGAAAGCGCGCCCACCATCGCCAAGCGTTTCAAGGGTATCGACGTTGAATCCACCGAAGAGAATCGTTGCGCCTACCGCTCCTTGTTGTTGACGACCGAAGGGGTCGGTGAATTCATCAGCGGCGCCATTTTGTTCGAGGAGACCCTGGGCCAGAAGACCGCCGACGGAACCCCGTTGCCCGAGGCGGCGATGCGCGAAGGCATCGTCCCCGGGATCAAGGTGGACAAGGGCAAGCACGATCTGCCCGGTGCCCCGGGGGACCTGGTTACCCAGGGCCTGGACAACCTTGCCCAGCGCTTGCAGGAGTACAAGAAGCAGGGCGCGCGCTTCGCCAAGTGGCGCGAGGTGTACCCGATCACGGACCGCAATCCCACCCAATTGGGCATCGATGCGAACGCGGAAATGCTGGCCCGTTATGCCGCGGCCTGTCAGGCGGAAGGCATAGTACCCATCGTCGAGCCGGAGGTATTGCTGGACGGGGATCACACCATGGAGCGCTGCGCCGAGGTCGTGGAACTGGTGCAGCATGCCGTCTTCCATGCCCTGCATCGCCACGGCGTGAAGCTCGAACACATGCTGCTGAAACCGAGCATGATTCTGCCGGGCAAGGACAGCAAACAAACCGCGGATCCGGAAGAGGTTGCGCGCATGACGGTGCGGGTCCTGCGGCGCACCGTGCCCGCGGCCGTGCCCAGCATCAACTTCCTGTCCGGCGGCCAGAGCGCGGAACAGGCCACGGCCAACCTCAACGCCATGAACGTGCTGTTCCCGAATGAACCATGGGAGCTTTCCTTCTCCTATGCCCGCGCCCTGCAGCAGCCGGTGCTGGAGGCATGGAAAGGCAAGGCGGAGAACGTCGCTGCCGCGAAGAAGGTCTTCCTGCACCGCGCCAGACTCAACGGCGCCGCCCGCCGCGGCGAATACCAGACGAAGATGGAGAAAGCGGCGTAGGGGAAGCAGCCCGGGTCTATCGGCTCCCGGGCGCGGCGAGGCTGTCGCGGCTCAGCAGAATCACCTCGATCTCTTCAATGATCTCTTCCTGGCGCAGGCTGTTGCTGCGCCGGGTGA
>JARRJV010000099.1 GCA_037388825.1 Acidiferrobacteraceae bacterium
GACGCTGGGGCATATTAAACACACATAAACCAGCATCCGCAAGCCTATTTCTCGAGTCGGCTCCAGGCCAAATTCTGTATCGTTTTTGCAACACTTGGCTTCAAGCAAGAATATCTGATCTGCACTTTATCTTGGCAGCTTAGCCGTCGGTCCGCCAGCCGGCCGACAACCGATACTCAGCCAGATCAGTGCGCGTATAGTCTCGCGGACTGATCCTTCGGACCCTGGGGGTCCCCCAGTCTTGTCTCTATGTCTAAGGAGAAAAAAGTGAAAAAACAGTTAGTTACAGCAACACTCCTCGCCTCCCTCGTTTCCGTCGCCACGCCGGCCCTGGCACAATCCACTGCACCCTATCCTTCTTACGGGTTCGAGCAGGAATTCGCCGGAATCCTGAAGAAGGGCGATATTCAGATAGACCTGGTTGGCGGTGGCATAACGCCCTGGGCCGACAATGGCATTCGAATCGGTGCACTGGGTGGAGAACTCCAGCTGATCTACGGTCCGGCCGGTGGCATCGGGTACAAGTATGGATTCAACCGTCACATGGCCGCCTACGGCCGCCTGTTTACCACGTCCGGCGGTGGTACCTCGTACACCAATTTCAGTGCCGGGTTTTCTTATACCGGCAAGAGCGGTGCCTTGCTCTATAACGGGAACGGTGAACTCTACAGTGATGGCGCCGGGGGACAGACCTACACCTTCGCCAAGGGTGCGGCGTTCTATTCACTGCCAGCAAGCAAGAAGATGTCGGGCAACATGGCACTGGGCGCGGAGCTGAATATGCAACTGAGCCCGAGCCCGACCTCGACGAATCTGTTTCTCGGGCTTCGCTGGATGCCCAAGCCGAAAATCCTCATTGACCTCGGCGCAGCGTCCAGCACGGGTGGCACAACCACGTTCGCAACGCCAGCGTTCTTCCGATTCAATCTCACGCTGTAGATTCTGGTCTGGAGAACGCACGAAGCCCCGGCAACGCCGGGGCTTTTCGTTGATGCAGTTCGGACCGCACCACCAGCGTGCGCGAATTTGCGATTGAACAAGCGTTGCGCACCGTCTCCGAACAAAACGCGTAAAGACAAAGATAAGGCAGGCGACTGTTCTTAACCTGTCATTGAACAAGTTCGAATCAAGCCGACCACGGATCAACAAATGCACCGATGCGGAACAGAACCGGAGGCGACTGCACCACTTGCGGTGCGCCATATGTGGAACCGTCTTCGCCGGGACGGAAAAACCCGCAGGTTTTCGCAGACACGGATGATGGCACGTTCGTTGCTCGTTGCGGGCCAATGCCGGAGGTGATTACAAGCACCGCTCGGCGGCGAGTTCATCACAGCGATTGCGGCAAGGCACAAGGAATCGAGCACCATGGAATTCCGGGAACCAGTCCTTGTTTTCGGTCCCCAAACGGGACGAGTTCGTCCATCCAACTGGACTGACCGCCTGATGGGAATTGCCAAGGCCCACTGGCAAGGGCAGGAAGCTCCGCTCCCCTGCGGTATCTGCAACGCCTGTGGAACCTCTCATTGTTTCGTCTTTCCGGCTCGCCTGCAGGCAACCCATCCCGAACTCGTTCGTGATCTGCTGTTTTGTCTGCGCATGCTGGAGGTCCCGGAGATTCGGTTTAATTGTTCCGATCCCAAAGGTCCGAATGACCTGGACCACCGGGATGCCGCCTGAAAGAGCGATCAGGATTTCCAAACAACAAACCCGCCTATCGGCGGGTTTGTTGCACAAGTGGCTGGGGGACTAGGATTCGAACCTAGACTGGCGGAGTCAGAGTCCGCTGTCCTACCATTAGACGATCCCCCAATACAGGGCGGCAGATTCTATGAAGATCGGGATTCAAGGTCAATTTCCATCGCCCTCGCCGTAGCCTCGCATCAATGGCTCCAGGATCGCCAGAGGTTTTTCAAGGTACTTCTCATAGTGGCGGTAGCGCCCGATGGAGCGGGTATACAGGGGCTGCGCCACCTGGGCATGGCTGGGCGTGCGGGCCACGCGTTCACTTTCGTGAAAACGCAACATGCGATCGTCCCATGGCAAATCCACAAAATCGGCGATCTCCCGGAGGACCGGTTCGGGCTTCGTAACCAGGTCTTCGTATCGCAACTCATGGTACCGCATGGGCAGGTTGTCCCGATAGTAGTCGGCCATTCCCATCACCTCCCGATAGTGCTGCGCCCCGTGTTCCAGGTTGTAGGCCCAGTCGTTGATCGGGCCGATATTGGTCACGAAATTGGATAACACGCAGTCCATCGGATTGCGACGAATATGGAGAATCGGCGCTTCCGGAAAGACCATGCTGATCAGGGGTAACCTGAGGATATTGAGCGGCAGTTTGTCCGTGAAGTAGTCGCAGTGATCTACATCGAGGCCGAAGTTGCGTACCGCCTGAAGATACAGGTGACGCCAGCGTGCCAATACTTCTTGAGCAGACTCGCTCTTCAGGTGGAGCAGGCATTCCGGGTATGAACTGTCGGGGGCCACTTCGTCCGATATGCGATACGCCAGATCGGGAAGGGCCATCAGTTCGTCGCCGGCCTCCACCATGGGATGCGAGCTCAGGATCTGCTCCAGCAGCGTCGTTCCCGAGCGCAGGAACCCGACAACGAAGATCGGCTTACCCTTGGCGCCAGGGTCACCCTCGAACCTCTGCAGACTGCGCAAGGCCTCCGGCGACAAGATGTCCCGATCGTGTTGCAGTGCGGCTGCAGCCCTTTCCGAATCAAAATTGAGACCACCCTGGCGAATGGCCGCATGTGCCCCATTGGTGAAGGCGTCGAATGCCGATGAAAAGTCGCCCTGGGTATCGCGCAAAGATCCCAGTTCATACCAGGCCTCTACCTGCAAGGCGGTTGGCAACAAGTCAATATCGAGCCCCGAGAGTTCCGCCTCCGCCCTTGTGTAGTCTCGCTGGCGGCGAGCTGCACGCGCAGCAAGGATGCGAGCTTCGGGCTCCCGCGATGGATCAAGGACGATGGCGCGCGCCGCCAATTGCGCCGCACTGGCATAGCGGTTGTGTTGCTCCTCGAAGTCGGCAAACTTGAGCAACAGGTCGGGGTTGTGGTCATCCAGTTCCGCTGCCTGCATGTAGGCGGCGGCGGCGCCCTCCGGGTCGTGGCGGCGATCGCATATTTCGGCCCGCGCCAACTCCGTCTGCGCTGTATCTCCGCCCGCCCGGACCGCTTTTTCCAACGCTTCCATGGCGCGAACAAGATCCTGCCGTTCGGCGTGGAGTACGGCTATTTGTTCATATAGCGTTGGCGTATCCGGGCAGGCTTCTATCCCTCGCTCCAGCCACAATTCTGCCTGCCTCCAATCGCCCTCCTGCGTGGCCAGACTTGCCAGATTCATATACGCCAGGGGAAAGCGTTCATTTGCCTGGAGTGCCCGGCGAAACCACTGGCGCGCCCCCTCGATGTCACCGCGACTGTTTGCGACGTTGCCGAGATTGATCAGGATATCAGGGTCATCAGGTGCCAATCCCCTCGCGCGGTCGAGACTCGCCTGCGCACCGTCGAAGTCCCGAAGCTCGTTCAGCACCAAACCCAGATCGTTCAGTGCCTGCACCGAGTCGGGTGCGACCGCGACCGCCTTTTCATACAACTGTTTGGCCTCCTGGAGACGGCGTTCCGCCCGGAGCAGTTCACCGCAGGCACAGAGGACATCGGGATTGTCGGGTCCGATGCGTTGCGCCCGCTCCAGAATTGTCGATGCCTCGGACAAGTTGCCCATGTCGAGGAGGATTTTTCCCAGCAGGGCCTGCGGGGCTGCCGCCCGGGGATCCAGTTCCACTGCACGGCGAGCATGGGATTCGGCATCCGGCAGAATGCCCAGGCGACTCAGGGCCATTGCCAGATTCGTGCGCGCATCGGGATCAGCTGGATCCAGGCTCACCGCGCGCTCAAGACACGGGAGCGCGCCTTGATAGTCTCCCTCCTGGTAGCGACACAGGCCCAACAAGTGGTTGGCATGAATGTGTTTGGGTTTCTGTTGCAGAATATCGGCGCAGATTTCTGCCGCCTCCGCAAATGCGCCCCGCTGAAACAATTGGTAGGCCCGTGCGAATCGCTGCTCCACGCCCTCGCGACGCGCCGGGGCACCCGACGCAGAGCCCGCCACATGTTCACTTGCGCCGTGACACTTTTTGTATTTCTTTCCGCTTCCGCACGGGCATGGATCGTTGCGGCCGGGCGTTCTCTTGCTGCTGGAAGTGCTCATGGATTCAAGTTTAGCGGGCCGGGTCCTACTCCCAAAACCTCAAAACAAAAGGCCACCCGTAGGTGGCCTTTTTGATGCATCGTTTTCAGTTCATCCACGCTAGCGCTTGGAGTACTGCGATGCCTTGCGCGCCTTGTGCAGGCCGTACTTCTTGCGTTCGACCTCACGGGCGTCGCGGGTGACGAAACCGGCCTTGCGCAGCGGCTGGCGCAGGGACTCATCATAGGCGATGAGGGCGCGGGTGATGCCGTGGCGAATGGCACCGGCCTGGCCGTTGGGGCCGCCGCCGCGCACGTTCACCTGCACATCAAAGCGATCTTCCATGGACACGGCAGCGAAGGGCTGGCGCACGATCATGCGCGAGGTTTCGCGACCGAAGTAAGTGTCCAGCGGACGCTTGTTGATCAGGATCTGGCCACTGCCGGGCGTGAGATACACGCGGGCGGTCGAGGACTTGCGTCGGCCGGTTCCGTAGGTTCGTTCTGCTTGCGCCATGGGGCTCTCCGTACCTTAGATCTCGAGGGTCTTCGGCTGCTGGGCAGCATGCCGATGCTCGGGACCGGAATAAATCTTCAGCTTCTTGATCATGGCCCGGCCCAGCGCGTTCTTTGGCAGCATGCCGCGCACCGCGCTTTCCAGAATCCGCTCGGGATGGGTCGCCCGCATCTCGGCCAGCGGCGCGCCCTTGATGCCGCCAGGAAAGCCGGTGTGATGGTAATACATCTTGCCCAGTTCCTTGTTACCGGTAACGGCGATCTTGTCGACATTGATGACAACGATGTAATCGCCGGTATCCACATGGGGTGTGAACACGGGCTTGTGCTTGCCGCGCAGGCGGCGCGCGATTTCCGTCGCCAGGCGTCCCAGCACCTTGTCGCTGGCGTCGACAACGAACCAGTCGTGCTGCGCGGTTTCGGGTTTTGCCGAAAAGGTCTTCATTTGCCGTATCTTCCTGGCTGACCGTGAAAAAAAGAGCGCGAATGGTACAAGATGACTTGCCCCCTTACAAGGGGTGACAAGGGCTGATCCCGGGCCC
>JARRJV010000100.1 GCA_037388825.1 Acidiferrobacteraceae bacterium
CGGGCATGGACACTGACCATGTTGTTGCTGTTGGCGAACGGATGCTCGTACTGGGTGTCGACGGCGGTGTCGGTGAACTTGTCCGCCGGACCGGCGGCGCCTCCCGCCACTGAGTAGGTGGAGGCCTGCATGCCGTAGGTACCGATCATCAGCTCATCGCCGCCGCTCATGGTCGTGTGCCAGGCCAGACGCCAGTAGGGGGCGAGGCCGCGGATGCGCACCGGATCCGCTGAGCCACCGGGGGCATCAAACTCGTTGGTTTCACGATAGGCGGTCAGCTCCGTGTAGATGCCGTTGCCCCAGTCGGCATACCCGCCGATACCTGCAACGTTCTGGGCCAGGGCGTCTGCAACCACCGGGGCCGCGATGTCGGCGCCGTGGGTGAAGGGATAGCCCCAGGCCGGGGTGGAGTTCCACAGGTCCTGCACCGTCGGGCTGTTATTGACCGTTACGCCGATGGTCGTTCCACCCGAGTGAGTGGCATAGCGGATATCCGTGTTGTCGAGTTCGAAGTTGCCACCTTGTTCCAGGGTCATCTGGATAAAGGACCCCATCTTGGGCGAGATCTCACCGGCAAAGAACAGGCTGAACTCGTTCGGCAGCAGGTATTCGTCACCGTTGGCCTTGCTGGTCTGGAACTGGGTCTGCAGCATGGCGGACATGGGCGGGATCCCGCTCAGCTTCAGTCCGCTGGCGGCCGGGGTGGACGTGGACTGCACCTCCTTGATCCCTGTCAGCGTGTAGCCGTTCATCTTGAACGAGCGGCCGAAGGCCGTCAGCTCCGGGTATACCGTGTGACAGGCCGCGCATGCCATGCCCGTCTGGCGGGCGTAGCTAGGAACGGCATGTGCATTGATGCTAAATAGCATGAAGGGCAGGGCGAAGACTGTTGCCCCGATGAGATTTCTTTTACTGGCCATGGTCCTTCCCTCATAAACTGCGTTTTTGTTAAGAATCCCGACTTGCGTCAGGCGGTCGTAGGTATTCAATACCTACGGCATTCGAGGGTAATTGATATATATCAACGTCCGCTAATATTTCTTTGTATGTGTCTATTGCGTTACTTAATCTTAACGAACTCTTAAGATTTGCCTGGTGATTGCTACGATATAAAAAACTTTTTGCCACTCGTGTAGCAAGCGGTAGTCACGCAACCACACTTACTGATAATCGATTCCATGACAGCAAGGGTGCTTTTGACGAGTTACATCGCAATGCTTCGGGGCATCAACGTAGGCGGCCAGAAGCGAATCAGAATGGATGACTTGCGTGCCCTGATGCAAGGGCTCGGCTACGGGCGCGTGCGTACCTATATACAAAGCGGCAATCTGTTGTTCGAAGGGCGGAAGGGTACTGCGCGTTCTCACGAGGGAAGGATCGAACAGGCGATTGCCGATCAATACGGCTACCAGGTAGCCTGCCTGATTCGTACGGCTCCCGAGATGAAGGAGATTGCGTCGGCGAATCCGTTCCTCCAAAGGAGCGGTTATGATCCGGCCAAATTCCATGTGACGTTTCTCGACGGCCTTCCGAAGCCGAACCTCGCAAAGGAACTGGCGGAGGTCGTGAGCGGCAAGGATGAGATCCGTGTTCGGGGCGGGGAGGTCTATCTCTTCTGTCCCAACGGGTATGGCAAGACCCGCTACAGCAATACCTTTATTGAACGAAAGCTTGGTCTCAGTGCAACCACGCGCAACTGGAGGACAGTCAGGCAATTGCTGGAGATGGCTTCCGCGCCTTAGGTGTCGTTGTCCTGGCTCACGCGCCGACGCGAACGCTTGGTGTCCGATCGTGATCGCTTTTCCGCCAGCCGGCGCTCGACCGCCGCGCGCCCCGGGACCGTCTTCCGTCGTGGTTTTGGTCGCGCCGTCGCGCGTCGCAAGAGCTCCGCAAGGCGATCCAAGGCATCGCGCCGATTCCGTTCCTGCGTGCGGAAGCGGCGTGCGTCTATGACAATTACGCCGGCGTCGTTCAGTCGCTTCCCGGCGAGCGCCATCAGACGTTCGCGAATGTCCTCGGGCAGGGAGGGTGAGTGTGCGGCATCGAATCGCAGCTGGACCGCGGTGGCAACCTTGTTGACATTCTGTCCCCCGGGGCCCGAGCTGCGGATAAATTGAAACTCCAGCTCCTTCTCCGGGACGAAAATGTTCTTGCCGATACGAATCATTGTCGAATCCTGTGGCGGCGCATCCGGCCAGACCGCGAACACTGATGGAAGTGAAGCCGAGGGGCATTGATTTGTCCGGCTTCACGGACACGGGGAACCGACCGAAGGAGGGCGGGGTCGAGGAAACAGGATAATCTTCGCTCAAGGGACCGGCGAGGCGTCTACATTTCAATGACTTTTACGAAATCTTCCGACATCGTCCCGGCTGGGGCGCATATGATGATCGCGACCGGCGAGATGGTACCCGGGACTTACCAGTGGGACGCTCGCGGACTATCATCAGGGAAGGCTGTTCGGGAAAACACAGATTTCACAGGGGCTTGCGACGGCTGCAGCGGGAACGTCCTCCGTACGGGGCAGATCTGAATGCGATCGAGGAACTTATGAAATATAGCAATGCAATCCGGGTGGCTGGCGTCATCCTGGGGCTGGCCCTGGTTCCAGGGGCTTTTGCACAGCAAATGGAAGGGGAAGTCTTCAAGACCGAGTTCGTGGGCTTCACTTACAGCGAATTGCCGGACTACGTGAAGAGTCTTGGTGGAATGGTCGTTCCAGCACAAGGGGAGAAGGAGTATGCGGTCAGCTGGGTCGAGAAAACCGATCCGCAGACAAAGAAGAAGGAGCAACTACTTTGGCTGGAACAGATTACGCACCGCGTGAAAGGAGAGGCCCACTACAAGGTTCTGGCTGTGGTGCGTGTCCCCAGGTATGGAAAGAACGAGGTGCTGGCGATGGGGAGCTGTCGTACGGGCAATGTCCAGGACGGCGGGGATGGCCGTACCATTGCCATCGTCAGGGAAGAGAACAAGAAGATCCTGGACAAGATCCGCGTCGCCTGGCGGGCCGACCCGGAGCATTCGCGGTTCGTATTTCCGGACCGGCACAAGGTCCGTTGCCTGAACGAGGGCCCGGGAGACTGAGCCTCCCTCCTTCTGTGCAAATCGCGACATGCCCGCGCGTGAGTCTGCCGCAGCACAACCCTGATTGCTGATCTTCCCGCTTCGCAGCCCGGGCTTGTGTTGGGCAATTATTTCGAATATTCTAGAAATATGGAAATTATTACCGCTGTTGCTTCGCTTGGCGCCTTGGCCCAGAACACCCGGCTCGCAGCCTATCGGCTGCTGGTTCAGACGGGCGAGGAGGGTTTGTGCGCGGGCGATATCGGCACCCGCCTGGACATCCCGGCCGCCACGCTCTCGTTTCACCTCAAGGAGCTGCTGCGCACGGGTCTGGTCACGAGTCGGCAGGATGGTAGGCGGATCATCTATCGCGCCAATTTTTCCGTCATGCATGACCTGATCGATTACCTGAGCGAGAATTGCTGCGGCACCGACGTATCCGCCTGTGCCCCGGCGACAGCGAAGAAGAAACGCTCATGACCGGGGCTGTTTCCCCTCCCACGGTGCTGATCCTCTGTACAGGCAATTCCTGCCGTTCGCAGATGGCCGAGGCGCTGCTCAATCATGACCTGGCCGGCCGGGTCCACGCGATCTCGGCCGGAACGCGGCCCCAGCCAGTGGTGGCGGAGTTCGCGCTCGAAGCGCTGAAAAAGATCGGGATTCCCGCGGCGGGCCTGCGCCCCAAGGACGTGGACAGTGTGATGGATGAACCGATCGATCTGGTGATCACCGTATGTGACAACGCGCGTGAGACCTGTCCCGTGTTTCCACGTCCGGTCCGATCCATTCACTTGCCGTTCCATGACCCCCACGGGGAACCACTGGAAAGCTTCGAGCACGTGCGGGACGAGATTCGGCACCGGCTGCTTCCCGTCGTCTGTGCGGAACTGGGCATCAACAATTCATGAACTGTCTTTTCGGAGTCTAGAATGTCCACCTCTGGTGAAGTTGCGGCCGATGGAGCGGGCGCCGATTTGGGATTCTTTGAGCGCTATCTGACCGTTTGGGTCTTCCTGTCCATCCTGGTCGGGGTTGGTTTGGGCCGATTGGCGCCCACCGGCGTTGAGTACCTGGGCAGACTGGAAGTGGCGAAGGTCAATCTGCCCGTGGGCGTGTTGATCTGGTTGATGATCATTCCCATGCTCATGAAGATCGATTTCGGGGCCTTGCACGAGGTCCGGCGTCACTGGCGCGGTATCGGTGTGACGCTGTTCGTGAACTGGGCGGTAAAACCGTTTTCCATGGCGTTTCTTGGATGGTTGTTCCTGCGCGTTCTGTTCGCGCCCTGGCTGCCGGCCATGCAGATCGACAGCTACATCGCGGGCCTCATTCTGCTTGCGGCAGCGCCCTGTACTGCCATGGTGTTCGTCTGGAGCCACTTGTCCCGGGGGGACCCGCTGTTTACCCTCAGCCAGGTTGCGCTCAACGATACGATCATGGTGTTCGCATTTGCGCCGATTGTGGCCCTGCTGCTTGGCGTGGCGTCGATCTCGGTTCCGTGGGCAACGCTGTTGTTGTCCGTTGTCATGTATATCGTGATTCCGCTGGTCGTGGCCCAGGCCGTGCGCAGGTTTCTCCTGCGGCGGGGACCATCGCAGTTTCAACAGGTACTCGATCGCCTGCATCCGGTGGGCATTGTGGCGCTGCTTGCCACGCTGGTATTGCTGTTTGCGTTTCAGGGGGATGCCATCATCAGACAACCGGTGATCATTGCCATTCTGGCGGTTCCTATCCTGATTCAGGTCTATTTCAATGCCATGCTCGCTTATTGGCTGAATCGGAAGGCGGGTGAGGTCCATAGCGTGGCGGCTCCATCGGCCCTGATCGGGGCGTCGAACTTCTTCGAACTGGCAGTGGCCGCCGCGATTTCCCTGTACGGACTGGAGTCGGGTGCGGCCCTGGCGACGGTGGTTGGCGTCCTGATTGAGGTTCCGGTCATGCTCTCCGTCGTCCGCATCGTGAATCGCACCAGGTCCTGGTACGAGGCCGGAATTCACTAGCCGGTGTCGGCATCGCAGGTCCATTGACCGCAGGTCCCGGTTTGTCCACTATTAGCATCCAGCCGGTTTCCGTTCCATTCCGTCATTCTCTCCACGTATCTTTGTCCGGCTTGTGATGAGGTGATCACGTCTGGAAGGATCAGGTGCATGCCTTTGATCGCGCCCGGGCGGTGCAGGGGCAGCTGCAAGAGGCGAGTGATCGCAAAAAAAGAAAGATCGATGAGCAGACTGAATCATCCGAAAGATTCATCCCGGGTTCGCGGTCGCCAGCCAGCATGCCTGTGAACAGTCATTCGATGCCAACACGAAGATCCCGGGTCCCGTTCCACAGGGTCCTTTGTTGTGCCCTGTTTCTTGCCATTGCCGTCACGGCCCAGGCCTCGGGGCGGGATCCCGATTGGGCGCAGCCCCTGCATCGGACCGGCGTGCCGAACTTCTATCGCGTGAGCGCGAATCTGTATCGGAGTGCCCAGCCCGATGCCGACGGAATGAAGGCACTCAAGGCCATGGGGATTCGTACGGTTGTGAATCTGCGTACTTTTCACTCGGACCGCGAGCTGCTTGCCGGTACCGGGCTCGATTCCGAGCACATCTATATGAAGACCTGGCATCCAGAGGAAGAAGACGTCGTGCGGTTCCTTCGCATTGTTGCCGATCCGGCGCGCCGGCCGGTACTGGTGCATTGCCAGCATGGTTCCGACCGCACCGGAATGATGGTTGCCTTCTACCGCGTGATCGTTCAGGGCTGGAGCAAGGAGAAGGCGGCCCGCGAGATGACAGAGGGCGGCTACGGCTTCCATGAAATCTGGCAGAACCTCGTCCATTGGTTCGACGATGCAGATTTGTCGAGAATCCGCCGGGAAGCCGGCTTGGCGAACAAAGGAGAATTGGTACGATGAATGACATTCGAACCGCAGGACACAGGCGATCGGTAATGATTGCGATAGTCGCAGTGCTAACTGCGCTTCTGGTTCCCGCGGCCCATGCGGATTCGAGGCAGTTGGTGAAACTCCCGGAGATGATGCAGGAACACATGCTTTCCAATATGCGCGATCATCTGGCGACCCTGAACGATATCCTGCATGCCCTCGCAGACAAGGATCTGGATCGGGCCGCGAAAGAGGCGGAACAGCGCCTGGGAATGAGTTCTCTCGAACGCCACGGTGCCTCGCACATGGCGCCCTTCATGCCGAAGGAAATGCAGGCAATGGGTACGGCCATGCACCGTGCCGCGAGCCGTTTCGCGGTGACGGCGCAGGAAGGGGATCTCGTATCCACCTACCGCGCACTCAAGGATGTGACTGCCGCCTGCGTCGCCTGCCATACGTCGTATCGTATTCGCTAGTTCCAAGATGAACGACGGGCCTGTCGAATCCCAAGCTGCGCGCGTTGGTCCCTGGGGTCTGCCGGCAACGATCGGGTTCGCCCTGCTTGTGGGCGCGGTGTATATGCTGCTCCAGTTCGCCGTACTGGTGATCCTGGTCGGGATTGGCGGACATCCGAAAGGGCCAGCGGCAGGCGCCCACGGCATGGCATCGCTGCGCAATTACGGAGACGTGCTGACTTTCGGTCTTCTGGGAAGCGCCATAGGTGCGGGTACCCTTTTGTTGCTGATCGTCCGTGCCCGTCGTGGTCTGGCGGCAGGTGACTACCTCGCCTGGCGACGCATTTCTTTCCCGGCGATTGCATTCTGGCTCGGTACCCTGGTGCTCTACGTTTTGGCCTGGGAGTTCCTTGCGAGCTTCTTCGGGCGCGAACAGATTCCCGGCTTCATGCGTTCGGCCTATACGAGCGCGAGTTTCATTCCCTTGTTGTGGATCGCCATTATCTTCGTGGCCCCCCTGTTCGAAGAACTCTTTTTCCGTGGTTTTCTTTTTGCAGGGATAGCGGCGTCCCGGCTGGGCGCGACCGGCGCCGTGATACTGACCGCCGGATTGTGGGCCGGCCTGCATATGCAGTATGACCTGTATGACATGACGTCCGTATTCCTGCTCGGTTTGCTGTTCGGAATGGCCCGCCTGCGGAGCGGTTCCCTCTGGCCTTCCCTGTCCATGCATATGTTGGCGAATCTGGTGGCGACGGTGGAGACCGCGGCGAAACTGATGAGGTAAGATGTTTGCTCCGGAACCTGCTACAGGCCGCCGGACGTATCTGGGGCAAAGGAGGTCAGAATGGGCAAACCGGATGTGGTTCCGCTGCAGCCGCAAGAG
>JARRJV010000101.1:0-1556 GCA_037388825.1 Acidiferrobacteraceae bacterium
CAACAACCCGGAATTCCTGGAACGAACGTTCCCGGGCTGGCAGACCATGGGGTCCGCCCACGGGTCCGTACGCAAAGATGACGGGATCTGCGCGGTCCACGATATCTATCTGTCCGCCCACAACTCCTGCGACAAGTTCACGCCGATCGACCGGGCTGCAGAAGCCCGCTAGAGGAAAACCAAGGGTCCCTGCCGTTCCGTCTTTATCAGGGAAGACCACGGGCCGGCCCTTCCTGGTGCCGGGCCTCCCAGTACCGATATCCGTTGTTACCACCCGTTCCCGAGGTATGCTTGTCCGCGATGGATCCGGAGGGGTATTCCTAACGGGGTATTCCCGACTTCTGCTATAACTGGCTCAATGTAGCCAGCTCAACGTCTAGAAATAACTCTAATAAGTGTATAGAACTTACTGTATTTAAAGAACAATGGATTTCCTTCCGATCTTCGTAAATCTAGCAGACCGACATTGCACCGTGGTTGGCGGCGGAGAGGTGGCTGCGCGCAAGGTTGCACTGCTCCGGCAGGCAGGCGCCCGGGTCACGGTGATCGCTCCCGAACTGGGCAGTACACTGTCGCGCGCCCGGGATGCAAACGAGATTCGTCATCTGGCATCGGGGTTTTCACCGGGCCTGCTGGAGACCTCGGTTCTGATCGTGGCGGCGACCGATGACCCCGGTGTGAATCGGCAGGTGTATGAGGCCGCGCAGGAGCGCAATACACCCGTCAATGTGGTCGATACGCCCGATCTGTGCACCTTCGTGATGCCGTCGATTGTCGACCGGTCGCCGGTGATGATTGCCGTCTCCACCGGCGGAGCGTCTCCGGTTCTTGGGAGACTGCTGCGCCAGAAACTGGAGACCGTTGTACCGGCGGGATACGGCCAGTTGGCCCGCCTGGCCGCGGACTTCCGGGATCGGGTCAAGCGCAAGTTCAGCCGTGCCGGTGACCGCCGTGTGTTCTGGGAAAAGGTGCTGGAGGGACCGATTGCGGAAATGATGGTATCCGGGGAAGAAAAGCAGGCCACCGAGGCGCTGGAGGCCGCCCTGGAGTCAGAAGGCGCCGAGATGCCGGATCAGGGGGAGGTGTACCTGGTAGGTGGCGGTCCGGGTGACCCGGATTTGCTGACCTTCAAGGCGCTTCGCCTGATGCAACAGGCGGATGTAGTGGTTTACGATCGTCTGGTTTCCAAGGAGGTACTTGAACTGGTGCGCCGGGATGCCGAACGTATCTATGCCGGCAAGGAGCGTGGTGACCACGCGATCCCGCAGGAGGGGATCAATGCGCTGCTGGTGCGCCTGGCGAAGGAAGGAAAACGGGTCTGCCGGCTGAAAGGGGGTGACCCCTTCATCTTCGGTCGCGGCGGAGAGGAAATTGAAACCCTGATGGAACAGGGGGTGCGCTTTCAGGTCGTGCCCGGGATCACGGCCGCCTCGGGTTGCGCAACCTATGCCGGTTTTCCGCTGACGCACCGGGATTTGGCACAGTCCGTCACGTTTGTCACCGGCCACCTGAAAGACGGGTCTGTGAACCTGAACTGGCAGGCCCTGGCACAGCCG
>JARRJV010000101.1:1626-10389 GCA_037388825.1 Acidiferrobacteraceae bacterium
TATGGGCCTACACGGAGTAGATACGATCTGCGAGCAGTTGGTCCGGCACGGCCTCGCCGCCGACACGCCGGCGGCCCTGATTCAGCAGGGAACTACCCGCAACCAACGCACGCTGATCGGCGACCTGTCGACCTTGCCGGACATTGTACACTCTGCGGAGGTCAAGCCGCCTACGTTGATTATCGTGGGTGACGTGGTTACCCTGCACAACAAGCTCAGCTGGTTCCGGCCGCAGGCCGATTGAGCTAGTTCGCGTTGCCGGCGGATTTGCCACCCAGGCCGTGTTCCACCGCGATCACCGCGGCCTCGACGCGGGAATGCACGCCCAGTTTGCGAAGCACAGACTTCACGTGGAGTTTGACAGTGCCATCCGTAATGTCGAGTTCGCGGGCGATCACCTTGTTGCTCTGACCAGCAGCAATATGGCGCAGGATTTCCGTTTCGCGGGGAGTAAGGTCCGCCAGGGCGCTTCCGGTATCCTCCGGCTCGCTTTCCGGGGCAGGTTCCGAGGTCTGACCCTGGACGATGCGTGTCAGTGATCCAATCAATTCCTTCGCCACTACATGCTTTCCCTGGATGGCGTCGTTCAGGGCGGGGACCAGTTCCTCCGGCTCCATATCCTTGAGCAGATAGCCCTGGGCGCCGGCGCGAAGGGCAGATTCCAGATCGTATTCCTCGCGGCTCATGGTCAGCATGAGCACGGGCAGGTCGATTCCCTGTTCGCGCAAACGACGCAGGGTTTCCGGCCCATTCATTTCGGGCATCTTTACATCCAGAAGAATGATGTCCGGTTGCAGTTCCTTCGCCCGTTCGATTCCTTCCTGTCCGGAGCCGACAGAATCGGCGATTTCGATTCCACGGCTCTGAAGGAGGGCCTCCAGACCTTTTCGCACGAGCGCATGATCGTCGATCAGGAGAACGCGCATGTCAGGCCTCCGATCCCGCTGCAGTTCTGGGGCTGGCGGGCTGGATCGGGAATACCAGCTGGATGCGCGCGCCTTCGCCAGGCTCGCTTTCGAACAGGAGGGCGCCGTCGATACGGTCCGCGCGTTCGCGCATGATGGACAGTCCGATTCGTTCGCCCGGGTGCCCGGTTGTGGTCGAGATCTCCTGGTCGGCGCCCTGACCGTCGTCCTCGATCAGCACGGAAAGAGTCTCGTCTTCGGGGTGGCCCAGGAGAATACGAACGTTTTGAGCGTTGCTGTGCTTGCGTACATTCGCCAATGCTTCCTGAACGATGCGGAACACCTGTACTTCCTGGTTGGGAGTCAGGGCAAAGCTTGGCCATTGATTCTGGAGGTAGACCGAAATGCCGGTTTCCTGACGGAAGCGATCCATGACTTCCTCGATGGAGGGAATCAGTCCACGCTCATCCATGCGTGTGCGGAAATTCGAAAGCAATTCCCGCAGGCTTGCATGGGCCTCTTCCACGCCTTCGCGCAGGCGTCGTACTTCGTTCTGGGCGCCACGTAAATCGCGCTTGTGAAGGATCTCGCCCAGCATCTTCACCTGCAGGCGCATACTGACCAGGGACTGGGCGAGGGAATCGTGAAGTTCACTGCCGATCAGGTTCCGCTCCTCCATGATCGCGAGCCGACGCTCGTTGTCATCCAGGCGGGCCTTTTCTATCGCGAGGCCCAGGTGCATGCCGATACTATTGAGGAGATCCCGGACATCCTTGCCCAGCTCCGAGCTGGGTCGCGCCAGGAAGAGGTTGTATACCCCAAGGGTGCGATCGCGATAGCGCAGGGGCACGACAATCAGTTCGCGACACGGGCCATCGACCATGGGCTGGTCGACGAAGCGGTTGCAGGGGGCAATTCCGCTCTGGATGCCAATTCCCCCGGTCCGGGCAATCTGGCCGCACAGGCAACGATTGATATCAACACTGTGCTCCTGCTTGATGATTTCCGGTGACAGACCGCGACTGGCGGCAAGGACCGTATGTTGTTTTTCATCCAGAAGACGGACGGAAGCTGCGCGGGCATCGACCAGAACCATCATGGTGTCGAGAAATTGCTCCAGCAGTTCGTCGAGATTTCTCGTTGTGCTGAGATCGGTAGCGATGTCGTAGAGGATTTCGAGTGAGCGCGACTTGCTCGCGATGTGCTCGGATTGTGCACGAACCTTGAGATCCATCTCCTCGGTCAGGGTGTTGAGCTCATCGGTGAGGCCGTTGATGTCGCGCACCAGGCTGACCAGTTCACCCTGGGGTGGCACCGAAACATGGATGTTCAGATTGCCGGATCGCAGGCTTTGTGACCAGTCGCGCAGGTGGGCCAGGGGCACCAGGAATTCCTTGCGCAATCGGTACGCGATCAGGGTAACCAGGCCCAGACCGAGAATGCCAAGCCCGATCTGGATTGCCGAGGAAGGGGCATTGGTGGGCGGCATGATCTCCAGAGCAATTTCTATCCCCAGAAGCGCGAAAAGGGTCGCGAGAGGCAGGAGAAGCCCATTCGTGGCAAGGCGCGGCAGATGAAATCGCGCAGGCCCCAGGGAAGAGGGCAGGCGAATCTTGTGGCGCGGTGAAGTTGGTTCCGGCTTGGAGGGGATCGTCGCCATAGTCAGTTCGGGCCGGTGCCTCGCGGCACTATCTAGAGTGCCGGAAATTATCTATTAATAGTCAAGAAGTTACCAGCAGATCCGGGATACCCGCGCGGAAGCTCGGGCAATACCTGGCGCGCAGGCTAGTGCTCGCCACCCTGTGGGGGTACGTCTGCGATGTCGTGCTCGGAGGGCGGTACGTAGTTCGGATCTTTCGGATTCATGAAAATAAAATGAGGCTGTCCCGGCTCGATTTCAACGAAATCGACCACGGCCCCTTCCAGCAATGGCTTGCTTTCCTGGGCAATGACAACCATGAAACCGTCACAGTCAACCTTTTCGTCCCCGTCCTGAACCGCATCGAACCCGATTCCATATTCGAAGGTTCCATCCTGATTGCGACGGGCAGCGACGCGGAGCGCCATATCCTGCATCTCGCCCTGCTCGGCCGATGCGCGCACCTGTTCTGCCGCCCGTTTTGTCAGTTTGATCATTGGTTTCCCCCGGCTTTTCCGTGTTCCTGCTTACCGTACTTGCATTGACGAACAAAATCCAGAAACCTGGCCGTCCAGTCGTTCCTTTGTACGCTCCGCAGGTGTACATAGTTTGCTGTCAGGTTTCGATAAACGATTCCGTCATGGTGGCCATCAACCCCATAACCCCTGGTGACTTCATAGGCATACGGGGTGTCGTCAGGGAGTCCTTCGATACTCGAGTAGTGAAACTCGTGGGCAGGAAAATCCCCTGTTTCGGCCTCGTCCCCCGCACGGGGCCAGAGGCAGCCGCCCAGTTCCTGAAGTCTGGCATAGCCGCGGCCTACCGGGCGGTCGTGCATCCGAATCTCGCCTGGCAAGACTCCGACCATCTCCCGCGTTTCGCCGTTCCAGTGCAGGGCGCGGGCGAGGTACATCAATCCACCGCACTCGGCGTAAGCCGGCATGCCGCCATCGATGGCTGCCCGGATCTCCGCACGCAGGGATCGATTTGCCTCGAGCGCCGCCATATGCGTTTCGGGGAATCCGCCACCAATGAACAGGCCATCCAGCTCCCCCGGCAAACGGGCGTCGTTCAGTGTATCGAAGTAGCAGATTTCCGCGCCGTTTCTTTCCAGGGCCTCGAGATCGTCGGGATAGTAGAATCCGAATGCCGCGTCGCGAGCGATTCCAATTCGGACGTCCCTGGATACTTCCATCGATGTCTGTGAAAACTCCAGCGGGACCGAGGGATCTTCCGAGGCGACGGCGCAGATACGGTCGAGATCCGTCTGTTCCGCGATTCGCTTGCCGATGTAGGCAATCTTTTCGCTGGCCACATCGCTTTCATTGCTTGGCATGAGCCCGAGATGCCGCTCCACAATTTGCAGCTGTGCATCGCGATGCACAGCGCCGACCACCGGGACGGTCATGCCCTGGGCGTCGATCACGAGGATGACAGGTACCGACAGCAGTTTGGCCAGAGCCGCATTGCTGTTGCTGCCATCGAGGTCCAGGCCGTCGTACAGACCCTTGTTGCCCTCGATCAGGCTGATATCGCAGCCCTGCCGAAAGCGGGCATAGCGCTCACGGATTTCTTCGGCGGATTCAAGGTAGAAATCGAGATTCCGGCAGGGTCGACCGGCGGCGTGGGACAGCCACATCGGATCGATATAGTCAGGGCCCTTCTTGAACGGCTGCACGAGTTGCCCGCGCTCGCGCAACGCGGCGCAAAGGCCGATGGAGATCGTGGTCTTGCCCGAGGACTTGTGGGCCGCGCTAATGAAGAGTTGGCTCATCGACGGTTCCGGAGTCCGGAAGGTGAACGGGATTTGGGGAGTCTGGCCTTCCCGTGCCTTGGTGGGCGCGGAGTCGCGTCACCGGGGCGCGGGCCCAAGCCTTGCCCATGCCGAAGTGACGACGACGATGGTCGTGGCCTCAGGCCGCCGCAGGCTCCCCTTCGGCCTTGGTTTCAGCGGCGGCGGTATGGTGGGGGTCCACCAGGTCATCCGCCAGGGACTCTGGGAGGAACGGAAGCACCTTGATGGCAAACGCCGTCGCCGCCAGGGCCAGGCACACGCCACCCAGTCCCAACAGGACTTCAGGGAGGCTGGGCGTGTAGTGGGCGACTACACCATCGAAGAAGCTGCTATGGACGATCATCCCCGGGAACAGAATCTGGGGATAGGCCTGACCGCCAATGATGATGACGTAAACCTGTGCCAGGCCACCGAGAATCACCAGTACAGCACCCAGGGCCGCCGCCGCTCGCGAGCGTGACAGACCCGGTGTGTAGAACAGTAGCAGCGGAATGAAGCCACCGATCAATACCTGCCCGACCCAGAACAGGCGCGTATAGACGCCGCCATCGAGCAGGATAAAGCGCTCGATCCCGTGTTGGGCGGTGATATAGAGATTCGTGAGGTGATAGGCGAGGGCGAAGTAGAGTACGGCCGCTACAAACACGCCGAGCAGATTCTTCAGCCGGAAGACAATCCGGTCGCCAAGCGGGCGGCCGGTCCAGCCCATCGCCGCCATCAGGACCAGCAGGTAGATCGCCAGACCAAACGAGAAGGACATGATGATGAACATCGGCGCCATGATGGCCGAGTCGTAGGCCTTGCGCGCCACCAGGAAGCCGAAGATCGAACCGGTACCGGTGGTCAGCGCGAGACGCCAGACGAATGCCAGAAAGCCTGCCGCGGGGTAGTAGCGGTTCATCTTGTGTTCCATCATGAACCAGAGGTAGACCGCGACAATGACCATGAACCCGGTGTAGAGATAGATGTTCCAGGCAAAAATCGACTTGAAGTTGTACTTCGTCATGGCGACGATGAGCCGGTCCGGGCGGCCGAGGTCAAGAACCAGGATCGTAAGACCGCCCACCAGTAGCGCGATGGCCAACAGTCCGGAAAGGCGCGACAGTGGCTTGTAGGGTGCGCGGTGGAATACGGACGCGATGGAGGCGACGTTAAGCGCTCCGGACGCAGCAACGATCAGGAATACCGCGAACACGTGCGGCGTTCCCCAGACGACAAGGTTCGACATTCCGGTGACCCAGTGTCCGTTGTGTTCCATGTAGTAGGCGGAACCGAGTCCGGCGGCAATGAAGAGCCCGAGGAAGCCCATCAGGGCGACGTAGGGAATGCTCTTGCCTTCGATCGTGCGGTAGTGGATCACTTTCTTCATGGTAGGTCTGCTCGAATCGTGTCGGTCAGGTCAGGGTCCGGCTACGGGATGTCAGATTCCCTTGTAGCGGACGCTGGTATCGAGGTTCATGTCTTCGCGGATGGCGCGCGTGGCCGTGGTCCGCACGCGTTTCGAGATTTCACTCTCCGGGTCGTTCAGATCGCCGAAAAGGATCGCCTCATGGCCTTCCTTCTTGCAGGCTTCTGCGCAGGCGGTCGTCCCGTCGCCGCGATCGATCTTCTGCACACACAGCGTGCATGACTCGACCGTTCCCTTGCCTCGTGGTGCGTACGGCTTCTGCCCGGTGACGTTCTCGTGCTCGAAAGAACGTGCCTTGTATGGACAGGCCATCATGCAATAACGACAGCCGATGCAAATGTGTTTGTCCACCAGGACGATGCCGTCAGCACGTTTGAACGAGGCGCCCGTGGGGCATACATCGACGCACGGGGGGTGCTGGCAGTGCTGGCACATGACCGGAAGCGAAAACTCGTGGCCGGTGCCAGGGTCCGTGACGTCGACTTTGCGGATCCATTCGGCGTGGGTCTCGGGGCTTCCCCGTTCGCTATGCACGCCGTTTTCGGTGGCGCAGGCATCGACGCAGGAGCTGCATCCCTTCGCACATTTGGTCGTGTCGATGAGTAGCCCCCAGCGATTCTTGGCAGAGGCGGGTACGTCCGGCGCGCGCGCTTCGGCCATATCGATCAGGCGAACGCCAGGCGCCAGGCTCAAACCCGCCGTGGCTGCCGCACCCATGCCGAGGAATTTGCGGCGGGTAATACTCATCGCTTCTCCTCCGAGGTCGTGATTACCTTGCTGTCGTGCGGATTGATCGCAGTTCCGGCTGCGTTTTTCTTCTCCGGCTTGTCGCTGTGACAGCTGAAGCAGTCGATATCGACGGCGGCATACTCGTGGCAGCTTGCGCAGAAGCCATCCTTGCCCAAAACGCTGTTGGTCTTGGGGTTGGCATGACAGTCGACGCAGTTCTTGAGGCTGAATTTCTTGGTTCGGATGCCCTCGTGCATGGTCAAGTTACGCTCATGCAGGATAAATTCGAAATGCCTGCGCCGCATGACCGATTCCGGCTCCACGCACTTGTCGCCGCGATAGGTCTTCATATTGGGCAGGGGAACCCGGCCGCCTGGTTCGTCTTCATGGGCGCTTGCCACGCTTGCCGCGGACAGGCCCACGAGGACGAGGAGGGCGGGGACAATCACCCTGCGTCGAATGTTGAGTCGTGACATTGCTCCAACTATTCCCCAAGACCCATCTTGATATAACCCGTGGGGCATACGTCCTGACAGATGTGGCAGCCGACGCATTTGTCGTAGTCTGTGTCCACGTAGCGGCCCATGGTGGACTGGTCCTTCTTCACGCGAAAGATGGCGTCCTGCGGGCAGTAGATGACACAGTTGTCGCATTCGAAGCACATGCCGCAGCTCATGCAGCGCTTGGCTTCCGCGACCGCCTGCTCTTCGGCCAGACCGATGACGCGTTCCTCGAAGTGCCCCAGAACCTCGTCGCTGCTGGGAACCTTCTCTTCGCGCTTGTTGCGTGGCTCGTACTCGAAGTGTCCGAGGTAAAGTTCGGTGGCCGGAATGATCTCGGCGTAGGACCGGTCTTCGTAGTTATGGATGGCAAAGTTGGCCGAGGAGGTACCGCGCAGGCCCCGGTCGATACCGCGTTCGCTCGCGTCGCCCGCCGGATCATAATGCTCGGGCGAAAGATGGGTCTCGCGCAGCTTCGCCAGCAGGTCAAAGTGATGCACATCCACCTTGGGGCGTTTGCCCAGGTCCTGATGTTTCAGGAAGTGGCTGATGCTGTCCACGGCGATGGAGGCCTGCCCGATGACGGTCGTCAGCAGGTGTGGACGAACGATATCGCCGCAGACGAAGAAGCCGGGCTTGTTCGGAACCTGGTAGTGCTTGTCGGCGTCCATCAGGCCACGCTCATTGGCGAACTGTTCCATGCCTTCGAGGTTACCCGTCTGGCCGATGGCGGCGACGATGAGCTCGGCATCGATGTCGAATTCGGAACCGTCAATCACTTCACCCTTGCCCGAGGAGTAGTCCATCTTGGCGACGCGCAGCGCCTTGGCGCGACCGTTGTCGCCCATGATGACTTCCACCGGGGTCAGGCAGCCTTGAATTTCAACGCCTTCGCGCAGGGCATCCTGAACCTCATGCTCGGCCGCGGTCATGTTCTCAAGCGGGTGGCGCGAAATCAGCATCACGTCCGCGCCTTCGCGCTGGGCGATGGTGGCGACGTCGTGGGCGGTGTGGCCCAGAACAATGTTTTCCGGGCGATCCTTCTCGGCGATGTTCTTGATCTGACCAAGACGGCGGGCAACGGAGGCCACGTCAATGGAAGTATCGCCACCACCGATTACCACGACCTTGCCGGAAACGGCCTGCAGCCGACCTTCGTTGAATGCCGACAGGAAGGCCACACCGGTAATGCAGTTCGGTGCCTCGGAATTCGGCACCGGCAGGGCGCGACCGGACTGGGCGCCGATGGCGAACAACACGGCGTCGTAGTCCTTTTCCAGCTGGTCGATGGAGATGTCGACACCGACACGGGTCTTCATGCGGGCCTCGACACCCATCGCGATGATGCGGTTGATCTCACCGTCCAGCACGTCGCGCGGGGTACGATAGCCCGGGATGCCGTAGCGCATCATGCCGCCCAGGTGCTCATGATCATCAAACAGGGTGACGGCGTGACCGGCTCGACGGAGCTGATAGGCTGCGGCCAGGCCGGCAGGCCCGCCACCGATGACAGCGACCTTCTTGCCGGTATCGGCGCCGGCTTCAAAGGCCAGCTTGTTGTTCAGGGCCCAGTCACCAATAAACTGTTCGACCGAGTTGATGCCGACGTGGTCTTCCACCTCGTTGCGGTTACAACCGTCTTCGCACGGTGCCGGGTATTTCCTGCTGCAATATTAGGACACTACACTAGATATGTATGAAGTTGCGGACAGGGATAATAATTGGGAAGTGAATGGGGGTTTGGAGGGATGATCAGAAAGGTGGTTGGACCGGGTTGGATGGGGTGC
>JARRJV010000102.1 GCA_037388825.1 Acidiferrobacteraceae bacterium
CTTTCGAATTGGCGCAGCGCGATGCGCAGCAGGGTTGGGGGTTCGGCGCGGGGTAGCAGGTTGAAACCATATTCCTGCTGCCGTCTTGCGACCTCGGCGCTGTCCAGTCCATGTGTCGTGGCATCCAGTAGCGCCAACGTGTCCGCGGCCGAATGGGCGCAGGGATCGGCGATGGCGCTTCGGGTCGTGGATGTGCGCGGTGCTGCCATTGACGAAGTCCGTCCTCCTGATCGTGCGTCGGCAAGCAAGGGGAGCGAGACACTGGGTGCCAGGCAATGACCCGATTCTGTGATCGTCGGACATCGGAGTCAAACCCGGAGCGCGCGGTTCGGAGACGCGCAAGAACCCGTTGATTCATTTCGGGTCGCGAACTTCGGGCCAAGGAGGACGCGCTTTTTTCGGCAAAGCGGAAAGCTGCCCAGAAAGCGGGGAACGGAGGGATGAATACCCAGCCCCTCCGCCTCCCCCGCTTCAGAACCGATCACTGACGGTCACCGATTCCAATGGCAGTTGTCCCGCGCGCGGCCAGGGATCGCGCACGCCCTTTCCGATCGCGACAAACATGGCGATGGCGTGGTCCTTGGGAAGATTGATCAAGCGGCCCACGGCTGCGAAATCGAATCCATCCATAGGGCAGGAGTCGTAGCCCATGCCCTTGGCGGCCAGCATCAGCGTTTGCGCCGCGATGCCGCACGAACGCATGGCCTCATCGCGCTGCACCTGTTCGCGGCCGCGATAGTAACCGTCGATCGCCGGCACCATGAACTCATTGATCTCAGGCGGCGCGTTGCGCCAGTAGCGCCTCGGCTCCTTTTCCCACGACTTGAGGTCCGCGCACAGGACGACAAGCAGGGATGCGTCGGTGACCTGGGCTTGATCGCCGGCCACGGCGCGGATCTCTTTGCGTAGCGCCGGATCCCGGACGACGACGAAGCGCCAGTTCTGGATATTAAAGGCGGTGGGCGACAGCATCGCGAGCGAGAGTAGCCGGTCGACCTCGACGTCGCTCATCTCGTGCTGCGGGTCAAAGTCCTTCACTGCGCGGCGTGCCTTGATTGCGTTGATCACTTCCATAGCGTCTTCTCCCGTAGAAAGTCTGGCGTGGATACCTGAGGGGGGAGATGTTATAAAAACGATCTCGCTTGCATAAGTACGCACAATTTTGTCCCGTAGTATCATTTTGTATACCGAGGAAGGATGCAGCCATGAGAACTCAAACCTGTGACGGAACGATCCGGTGCCCGGTTGAGGCATGTCTCGAAGTCATCGGTGGCAAATGGAAAGGGCTAATCGTGTTCTATTTGCTCGGGGGCACGAAGCGGTTCAACGAACTGCGCCGCCTGCTGCCCGGCGTGACGCAGCGAATGCTGACGCGCCAATTGCGTGAGCTGGAGGCCGACCGAATTATCCAACGCACCACCTACGACGAGGTACCCCCGCGAGTGGAGTACTCGCTCACGGAATTCGGGACGACGTTGGAAACCATCATCCGCATGCTCCAGAAATGGGGAATGGAATATCTCGATGAGATCAACGCCATGCGGCAGGAAGACCCGGCGGAGGGTGAAGCCGACAACGCCGTACGGCTGAGACGCGCACACCGTTGAGCCAGAGAGCCTGAATATCGGCGTAAGCTGCTCTCTGACCCCACTCTTCTGTTTGCTGACCCGGATGATTCGATCCACGAAACAGCGGGAGGCTCTGAAATGATCGAGAAGATACCGGATTTGCCAGATGGCGTTATCGGCTTCAGCGCCAGTGGGACGGTAACGGCGAACGACTACGAGTCCACCATTATTCCGGCAATCGAGGAACTGTTCGCTCGTAAAGGAAAGGCTCGCTTCCTGTACCATCTCGGCGAAGACTTTATCGGGTTCGAAGCCGCCGCGATGTGGGACGACACGAAATTGGGCCTGAAGCATCTTTCTGGCTGGGAACGGATGGCCGTCGTAACGGACGTGGAATGGATACGGGCGGCGCTCAGGGTCTTTGGGCTTGCTATACCAGGGCATGTCCGGGTGTTTCATAACAAGGAACTCTCCGAGGCGAGACGATGGGTAAGCGAGTAGGAAGGTATTGGGGACAGTCCACGGTTCTTGTGCAAGAAACGGGCGTCGCAGTGATTTCTTCTTGAACCGCCAAGACCTCTTCCCACAGGATATTTGCGGTCAGAACAAGAATTCTTGCCGCAAAGGTCGGACGGACAGCCAGTCTTTGCGCTGATCTCAAACAACAAGATTCCAGAAGGAAGCTGACCCATGGCCTGGTATCTGACGAAAATCGCCGTCACAGTGGTCCTGGTCGTCGCCATCTCCGAGATTTCCCGACGCAGTACCCTGCTCGGCGGCATCCTCGCCTCCGTGCCGCTGGTGTCGGTGCTGGCGATGATGTGGCTGTACGTCGACACGCACGACACCACGCGAATCGCGTCGCTGGCGCAGAGCATCTTCTGGCTCGTGCTCGCCTCGCTGCCGCTGTTCGTCGTCCTGCCCCTCTAGGGGGCGGCCATGCGAGCATGGATTGCCAGATATCCTGTCACGGCATACTACGGTTTCGCCCTGCTGTTCACCTGGAGCTACTGGTTCGTGCTCATCGCCCAGGGGAAACACTCTGGTCCCGGGACCAGCGTCAGCCACCTGCCCGGTCTGCTCGGACCCATGCTGGGGGCGTTCGTGACAACGGTGATCATTGACGGGAAACCCGGCTTGCTTGAGCTGTTGCGCCGCATGACGCACTGGGGCTCGTCCTGGCGCCGGGGCGTGCTGCTGGCGCTGTCTCCGCTGGCGATGGGCGTGCTTGTATTCGCAGCCCTTTATGTCTTTGGTACTCCACTCCCGGCCCCGCACGATTTCTGGATTTATCCCGGCCTGCCTTCCTCACTATCCTGGTGGGCGGTGCTGCTGCTGGTGTTGGTACTGAACGGATACGGCGAGGAAACGGGCTGGCGCGGTTTCATGATGGAGCGCCTGCTGCTTCGCCACGACAAGTTTCGGACCACGCTCATCATTTCCGGGCTGTGGATCGTGTGGCACATCCCCGTCTTCTGGATCAACGTGAGCATGACCGCACTGGTCGGGCCGATGCTGCTGGGATGGGCCTTCGGGCTGGTGTGTGGTGCCTTCGTGCTCGCGCATGTCTATCTTCTCAGCGGCCGCAGCGTCCTGGTCGTGGCCCTGTGGCACGCGCTCTACAACCTGATGGTTGCTCCCCCGGCCGGTGCCGGAGTCCCCGCCGCCGCAATCAGTACCGTAGTCATGATCTGGGGTGTACTGATCGCGTGGATCTGGTGGCGCGATACGAACAAAAAAGACGGAGGGACTAGTACCTAATCCCTCCGTCCCGCTTCACCCGCAACGATGATCAGTACCTGCGGATATTAAACTGGTTGATCTGCTTCTTGGTCTTGGGATTGAACAGAACGTGCAGCATGGCATGTACGACGTAGACCTGGCCATCCTTCATTGTTCCAGTGGTAGCAAATACGTCGCCGGTGTTTTCTTCGCTCACCACCTGCGCCGAGGCCCAATTGTCCGTGCTCCGCAGGCGGACAACCTTGTCGGTCTTGATCGCGGGTTTTGAACCGGCATGACCGCTGTCATTGGCAATCACGACCAGGGTGCCATCCTTGTCCCACAGCAGGCCATCCGCACCATGGAATTTCTCCTTAATCTTCACCTGGGTGAAGGCCTTCGGATTGTTCAACGGCACCTTGAACAGAATTCCATCGTTGAACTTGTCCACCAGCAGGTAGTCGTCCTTGATGACAATGCCGTTCAGATTGAAGCCGATGCCTCTGAAACGCTTGTCACTGAGGAACACGGACGACCGGTAGGACGGGTCGACCTTGTAGATGATGTCGGAGAAGCTGTCCGAGATGTACGCTGTGCCGTCCTTGTCGATCACCAGATCGTTGCAGAAGTGGGGCCCATCGAGGCCCTTGGCCAGATCGATGTACTTGATTAGCTTGCCCGTCGACAGACGAAAAACCGCCAGGCCTGCCAGCTTGCCGGTGGTCTTGGGGCTGGAGAACTCGCTCGCACCCGGATCGGCATTGCATACCAGTACCCGATCGCGTTGGGCGTCGATGTGCAGCCCGACCGCCGAAACCATGCGAGGGTCGCGTGCGAACACCTTGTAGTGTCCGTCCTCCGTCACTGACCCGATCAGGCCCCGATGGATGGACGTAACCAGAAAGCGCTTGTTGGCCGCATCCCAATCCACCCCTTCCGGATACAGGGCCGCCTTCGTGAAGCTGATCTGCCTGGGACTTTGTGACGCGCCTGTGACCGCGCTGGCGATAATCATCACCCCCAGGGTAACGACCGCCAGGGGTTTGCCGCATTGACTGATGGTTTTCATGATGCCTCCTTGTGTTGACTCGTGGTCAGACTCTTTTGGTGGGACTACTGGATGCGTTTCCAGGTGGTGCTGTTCATACCCTTGGGATCGAACGCCATCACCAGGGTGTTGCCCTTGAGCGTGTAGTAGCGCGTCAGGGTAGAAGACATGTAGTTGGGGTTGGTGATTCCCTGCACTTCAATACTCACGGTGCGGGCCGAGGGATCGACGCTGTAGTGCCCGAACATGGCGGCGTAGGTCTTGTACACCTCCTTCAATTCGTCCAGCGTTGTCTTGTCGTATCCCTGGCTGAAGGCCGGCCGAAAATCGTCCATGATCTGCAGGGACATGTTTCCCCGGGCGTCATAGATCAGAAGTCCGGCGGGCGACTCGCCCATGGGATAGTCCGTACTTCCGTCGGTGTGTTTGGTCTGCCATGAAACAAGCTTCCAGCTCCCGACCAGGCGCGCCGCATCGTCGGCCGCGGAAGCGAGCCCGAGGCCGGAAACGGCCAGGGAAAGAACGATAAAAACGGCCGCAGAGACAGCGGGCAAAACGGTTGAGTGAGCAGGTCTGGCTTTCACGGTGTCCTCCTTCAGGGGCTGTTGATAAGATCAACGCAGCCTATCGGGAGGCGGAATCGGCTTTGCGGCGGAAACTGGATTTTTCGTCGACGATTTTCTGGCGGTTATTTGACTATTCTGAGATATCAATAACTTATCCATTCGCGGGGACAGGACGTGGAAAAGCAGCAGGCAGGCGAGTTGACCCATTCCCTGATGCGCCCATTTCACCTGGACGACTGGAGGGTCGATCCCGCCGCCGGAATCATTTCGCGCAACCACGAACAAGTTCACCTGGAACCGCGAGTCATGACGGTGCTGACCCTGTTGGCCGGTCGTGCAGGGGAAGTGATCAGTCGCGAGCAACTGGAGGCCGAGGCATGGGCCGGCACGGTGGTCGGCTATGACGCCCTCGCCAGCAGTATTCTCAAGCTGAGGAAGGCCCTGGGCGATAGCACCCGACAGCCGCGCTATATCGAAACCGTATCGAAGAGGGGTTACCGACTGGTCGCGCCGGTGACCTTCGACGAACCCGCGTCCGGCGACACTGCCACTACTCCCTCTTCCCCCGCAAATCGATCAAGGTCCTGGAGAGTGGGCGCCATCGCCACGCTTGTGCTGGCGATGGTCGTCGTGCTCGCGGTCGTTTTCGTGGGACACGGTGGGATCGACGAGAACGAAACCGGAACGAACCTGAAAACTCTGGCAGTAATGCCCTTCGCCAATATCAGCAACGATCCGGAAAACGAATACTTCGTCGAGGGCATCACCGACGACATCATTACCAACCTGTCTGGTCTGTCCGACGTGTTGGTCATTTCGCGCAGCGCGACCTATCGCTATAAAGGGCAGGAATTCGAGCCAAGGAATGTTGGTCAGGAACTGGGTGCCGACTACCTGGTCGAGGGCAGTGTCCGCAAAGCCGGAAAACGATGGCGGATCAACGCCAGCCTGATTGAAACCGGTACCGGCGTGCAGTTGTGGGCAAAGAAATTCGAAAGCAGGGAATCAAGCCTGTTCAAGGCGCAGGATGAACTCACCAACGGCATCGTCAGCGCCCTTGCTCTGCAGTTGAGTTCAAGCGACAAAAAGCGACTGCATTACCGGGCGACGACGAACTTCGAGGCCTACGACCTGTTCCTTCACGGCCAGAAACTGTTCAAGGAACGTACGCGGGAAGCGAATGAAGCGGCGCAGGACGCCTATCGCGAGGCGATCAAGCTCGATCCCAGCTTTGCGCGCGCCCACAGCGCTTTGGCCGTTGCCCTCACCGTGGAGTTCTGGCGCAACTGGAGTGACAACCCCACCGAGACACTCGATCGCGCCCTGGAAATGGCCAATCTCTCGGTCCGACTAAATCCAGCATCACCCCAGGCCCACTGGGCCCGCGGTTATGCGCTGATGTATCAGAAGAAGCACAAACAGGCGATCAGAGCGGTAGAGAAGGCCATCGACATCGCGCCTACCTACGCCGACGGCTATGGATTGCTCGCATTGATTAACAATCAGCTCGGAAACGGGAAGGAAGCGGCCCGACTGATCACCAAGGGCATGAAACTTGATCCTCATTACAGCTGGGACTATCCGTACATCCTCGGGCGCGCGTACTATGTCATGGGCAGATACGAGGATGCAATCAAGACCCTGGGGATCGCACTGAAAAGAAACGAGCAGGCAGTGAACCCCAGATTGTTCCTGACGGCAACCTATGTCGCCCTGGGCCGGCTTGACGACGCGAAGTGGGAAGTGGAACAGATTCGCATCATGAACCCGGACACCACCCTTTCCCACCTGAAGAACGACTACCCCATCGCCGACAAGGCGCTACAGAAACGATTCCTCGATCAGCTAAGGAAAGCGGGCTTGCCGGAAGCATAGCGTCGGCGAGTAACCATCGGCAGCTCTTTCTGCTAGAAAGGTATCTCCAGTGCCTTGCACAGAAACTCCATGAACGGCACAGCGGTGCGGAAGGATTTGGCGACGTCTGTCTTCAGCGCATTGGTGACCACACGCGACTCATCCAGCGGGACCATGGCGATGAAGTCCTTGCGCTTGAGATCCTCGATCAGGGGGTGATCGTTCCTGTAGCCGCGCGGCGGCCGCCTGAGGGCATCGCCGGACAACTCGAACATCCGGGCGAAGGCCTTGCCCCGCGAGACCTTGAGCCACTGCTCCGGTTGCTCATGGATGGCCAGGCGTATTCGTGCAAGCGGCTCTGCTTCCGGGTGCCAGATACCCGCACCGACGAAACAATAACCGGGCTCAATGTGAAGATAGAATCCCGGCGCGTGCACGTCCTTGGCCAGGAAATGACGAAACTGGATGCCGACGTTGGTCTTGAATGGCCGCTTATCCCGGCTGAAGCGCACGTCCCGGTACGGGCGCATCATTGAACCGCCTACCTTCTTCGGGATCGCCAGGAAATGAAATCCAGCGCAGGCGAACGCACCAGGTCTTCGTAGTCCTGCTTGTGTTCCCGGAACCAGTCGCGGTTGTTGTTCTTCTCCAGCCGCTTCAGGAATTCAAGGCTGGCTTCGGTGAAGTATCGGTTTGCCATGGAGTCTCCGCGTCTATCGTTCTGCCCCCGCCTCGCCTCCACATTGTGCCATCATCGCCCGCCCATCTTGAACCCGGGCACCAGCCGCGTATCCTTGGCCTACCCAAGAACAACACGGCAAGGATCATCGAGGACCCGGGAAGTCCATGCATGAGCATATCCTCATCGCGCTGGCGGGAATCGGCCTGATTGCCATCGTCAGCCAGTGGCTGTCCTGGTGGCTGAAACTGCCGGCAATTCTGTTCCTGCTCCTCGCCGGGATCATCGCCGGCCCGGTCACGGGATGGCTGGACCCCAACGCCCTGTTCGGCGACCTGTTGTTTCCCATGGTGTCGCTGTCGGTCGCCGTAATCCTGTTCGAGGGCAGCCTCACGCTGAAGCTGGACCAGATCCGCGGCCTGCAACGGGTAGTTCGCAATCTGGTCTCGATCGGCATACTTGTCACCTGGACGATCACCACGGTCGCGAGCTACCTGCTGCTCGACATTGGTTGGCAGCTGGCCCTGCTGTTCGGGGCGGTAACGGTGGTAACCGGGCCAACGGTGATCGTTCCCATGCTGCGCACGGTGCGGCCCAACGCGCGCATCGCCAACATCCTCCGCTGGGAGGGCATCGTCATCGACCCTATCGGCGCCCTGCTGGCCGTGCTGGTATTCGAGTTCATCGTTTCCGGTCGTGTCGATGGCGCCCTCGGCCACACCCTGATCGGGTTCGGCGAGATCCTGCTCGTAGGTATCGCCATGGGTGCCGCGCCGGGATACCTGTTCGGCCTGCTGCTGCGGCAGCACCTGATACCGGAATACCTGCGCAATGTCGCCACCCTGAGCCTGGTGTTTGTCGTATTCGTCGGCTCCAACCTGATCTATTCCGAGTCCGGCCTGCTGGCGGTCACCATCCTGGGTCTGTGGCTGGCCAATATGAAGGATGTGAACATCGAGGACATTGTGTCGTTCAAGGAGAGTCTGAGTCTGCTGCTGATCTCCGCCGTGTTCATCGTGCTGGCGGCACGCCTCGACGTCGCCGAACTCCAACAACTTGGGTGGCCGGCCGTCTATGTGTTCCTGGCAATCCAGTTCGTGGCGCGGCCGCTGAAAGTGGCGGTGTCCACCCTGGGCTCGACGCTCAACTGGCGCGAACGCGCCCTGCTTGCGTGGATCGCGCCGCGCGGCATCGTCGCCGCGGCGGTGTCGGCGCTTTTCGCCCTGCGTCTGCAGGAACAGGGCATGGCCCGGGCCGATCTTCTGGTACCTCTCACATTCATGGTCATCATCGGTACCGTGGTCCTGCAAAGCGCCAGCGCGCGCCTTATCGCCCGCTGGCTCAAGGTGGCCGAACCAGACCCGCGCGGTTTCCTCATCATCGGCGCCAATCCGGTCGCGCGCACCATCGGAAAGGCGCTAACCGAGAATGAATTCCGTGTCGTCCTGACCGACACCAGCTGGGAAAATGTGCGCGCCGCACGCATGGATGGACTTTCCGTCTACTACGGCAATCCGATCTCCGCCCACGCCGACCAGCACCTGGACCTTGTCGGGATCGGCCGCATGCTCGCCCTTTCGCCGGTCGCCGACGTGAACGTGCTCGCCGGCATGCGTTTTCGCAGCGAGTTTGGAGCCGCGGCTATCTACACCGTGCAGACAGCGCAGGAGAAGGCCGCCGCGGAAAAACTCAAGGCGGCCGAACCGCGCCGCGGATATACCCTGTTCGGCGACGATGTCACCTTCACTATGTTGTCGAGCCTGATCAGCCAGGGCGCGGAGATCCACAGCACGACGCTGAGCGACAGCTTCACCTTCGACGAATACCGGCAGCAGCACGGGCACAAGGCGATCCCACTGTTTGCCATAGACCCGCGCGGCCGCATTCAGGTCTTCGTCGCCGCAGGCAAGCTGAAACCAGGCACGGACTGGACGGTGCTTAGCCTGGTCCAGGCGGAAGCGAAGGAAGAACAAAAGAGCAGGGAGTGATTCAGAAATCGCTTCGCGATGTCTTAAAGGCAGTCAAGACGCATGGGCCGTCACGCCATGGGAGGACACGTGATCAAGGTCAGGATCAACAGATCGAAAAGTAGGCCGGCATCGGCCCAGTTCAAGTTTTTCTTCGTCTGGTTCCTATGCATGGGCGGGTGCATGATCTGGTACTTCCAGACCGACGACAAACTGGCATTACAGGCGATGCTGATCCTGCTCATCGTCCTGGGCGGGGTCATGACCGTCGATACCCTGCGGGATGCCTGGTATGCGAACCAGAGCCGGTACTGGCCCAGGGCAACATTTTCCGTGGCCAATGCCGACGTGGAAGAATCCCTGGGTAGCGACAACTCCGGCCCCCACTTCCGGGTCTATCTGCAACTGGAATACGAGGCACGCGGCGAGACCCGTCGCACCTGGAATCACGAATTGAACAGGGAAAATGTGTCTACGAAGGCAGCCGGCGACGCGTACGTGGAACAGGTTCGTGCCGGCAAGTTCGGTACCCAATTGCGCTACAATCCACAGAACCCGGACCAGGCCTATGTCAAACCGGGGGTTAAGGTTCGGCATTTCCTTGCAGTAATCGTCGGTCTGGGGATCGCCATCGTCGCCTATCTCACCCTGATCGGCGAGATCGACTGGAAGTAATGGCACGTCGACACGGACAAGGAGTCACCCAATGATCGAACGCTACCGCCATCCGTTTCGCTTCTATTTCTTCAGCGCCGCCATTCCCTGGGCCCTGTGGCTCACGGCGGCGTGGCTGAGCCACCGGCCGGGCGCAGCACCTGGGGCCTACGTCAGCTCCCTGGGTCTGGCCGGATTGTGCGCGCCCGTGCTCGTTGCTGCGTGGTATGCCTGGAAAGACAACACCCTCGCCGATATGGCCGGACGTGTCTTCAATTTTCGCGCTGCACCACCCGTTTATTTTTTCCTTGCCCTGCTGTTGATGCCGGCAAGCATTGTACTGGCCATGGCCGTCTCCCTGCTGTTCGGCTACGACGCCAGCCAGTTTAGCATCACCAGTCACGCGACTTTCAGTTCGGGTGTACTCCCCGTCTGGTTTATCCTGATCATCGCGCCGGTCCTGGAGGAGCTGGCCTGGCATACCTACGGCACCGATGCGCTGCGGCAGCGGTTCAACCTGTTCAATACCTCGA